>JACCZX010000049.1 GCA_013695705.1 Burkholderiaceae bacterium
ACGCGGGGCAGGGCGCGCAGCGACCGGGAGCGTACGCGTCCCAAAGCGAAGGTTTGTTGCCGACACGCGAAGATGTGATGCACCTGCGCTCGGTGGTGCGCTTCGCATCGATGACGTCGACCGGTGACTGCGCCGAGCTCGCAAGCGTTCCGGAGAACGCTGCGATCTGGCCGCTGGAGACGTCGACCCGCGATAACTGCCTCGGTGCCGAGTGCCCGCGCTTTGCCGAATGCTTCGTTTACAAGGCGCGCCGCGAAGCGCAAGCGGCCGATATAGTCGTCGTTAATCACCACTTGTTCATGGCCGATCTTGCGTTTCGTGACGACGCAATTCGTGACTTTCTGCCCACAGTGGATACGGTGATTCTCGACGAAGCGCATCAGTTGCCGTCGGTGGCCGCGGACTTTTTCGGTACATCGCTATCACTGGCGCAATTGCTGGAGGCGGGACGTGACGCGCGGGCGCTGGGGTTGGCGCGCGCGCCCGATGGATCTTCGTGGATTACCTTGACCAGTCAGTTTGAACGCGCTGTGCGCGATCTGCGGCTGGCGTTAGGCGCAGTCGGGCTAATCGCCGGATCGCGCACTTCACTTGATCGGATCGAGCGTCGCAGCGACCTGCGGCCTGCGTTTGACGCAATTGATGAAGCGAGTGCGGAATTGGCGCGCGCGCTGGAAATCAATCGTGGCCGCGACGCCGAGCTCGATCTGTTGATAGGACGCGTTGCTGAGCTGCGCCGCAACCTGGCTGAGTGGACGGGTGCCGTGGCGCTGAATCGAGACGAGGATTCTGACGCGGCCGCCGACGAGTCATTTGAGGGCGACGCGCCGTCGGTGCGCTGGATTTCGTTATCGACCTATGGGGCGCAGTTCAACCAGACTCCGCTGGCGTCCGGACAGGCGCTTGCGCGCGCGCGCGAAGCGCAGCCGCAGTCGTGGATTTTGACGTCAGCCACGCTGACTGCTGCGGGGCGTTTTGATCACTATCTGGCCGAAGTGGGACTTGACAACGCAACTACAGCGCGCTGGGACAGCCCATTTGATTTTCCGCGTCAGGCGCTGCTGTACTTGCCGCAGTCGCTTCCGTCACCGTACGATGCAAACTTCGCGCACTCGGTTGCCGAAGTCGCGTGGCCGCTGATCCGCGCCAACGGCGGTCGCGCGTTCGTCCTGTGCACGACGCTGCGCGCGGTCGAGAAAGTGGCAGCGCGTTTGAGACAACTAATGGCTCAAGATGATGAGCAGCTGCCGCTACTGGTCCAAGGCGCGAGCACGCGGCGCGCGTTGATCGACGCGTTTCGCAGCGCGGGGAACGCGGTGCTGATCGGCAGCATCAGTTTCTGGGAAGGAATCGATATTCGCGGCGACGCTTTATCGCTTGTAGTGATCGACAAGCTGCCGTTTGCGCCGCCCGATGATCCGGTGGTCGAAGCGAAAATTCGATACCTGCGAAAAATCGGACGTAATCCGTTCAACGAATATCAACTGCCGGAGGCGATTATGCTGATGAAGCAGGGCGCCGGCCGCCTGATACGCGATGAAACCGACCGTGGCGTTTTAATGATCCTCGATGAGCGCGTGCTGTCGAAGCCGTATGGCAAAGCGGTTCTGTCGAGTTTGCCGCCGTTCGCGCGTACGCGCAACGAAGGGGACGCGATTGAATTTCTGACGCGACGTGGAGCGCGCTAGCTGCGAGGCTCGAAACGGACTGCTTCGGCCTCGCTCGGTTTGGCGCGGATAACCACCGTTCCGGCCAGCTTGTCGTGCCAGCCTCGTTTCTTGCTGTCGAACGCGACCCAGATGAATCCGATAAACAATGGGATCGCTGAAACGTAATAGGCGAGATAGCGCCCGATCGATTGTCCGATCGAAAGTGTACTGCCGGTCGTCGCATCGACAACGCGCAGCGATAGCGCCATTTTCCCTGGCGTCGCCTGCCTGTAGAGCCAGAACGCAATAGCCGCAACAGCCGGAGCGAGCCATGAGATGACGAAATCGGCGGGGCCGGCGACAAAACCGGTGTCGTCGCCGAAGTAGCTCCAGCCGTAGATCCATAGCAGCAGCGGGAACGTGATCGCAATCAGCAGCAGAGTGTCGATCAACGCGGCGCCAACGCGTATCCAGAATCCTGCGTATTCGACATTATCGACGTCAGTGGATTGCATAGCTCAGCCCGTTGTCCACGATGTGCGGCGCGAGCTCGGAAAGCGCCGGACGTTAACCACCGCGGTGATTTGCAGAACGCAGCAATTTCATGAACTGCTCGATAGGGTGGGTCGAGTGCCCGAGCGCGCAAACTGTGTCCATGATTTTCAACTCGGGGGCTGCTATCGGCGCACCCGCAGATACCGGCTCTCAGGATAATTGAGCGTTAGCACTCGTTCGGCGTCACTCTGCAGATCTTTCATCTGCAACGATTCATACGAGCGCGCAATGATCGACAGCGCTTCTTCGGTAGCAGGCGTCTGCTGGAAATCACGCACGACGGTTTGCGCGCGCTGGATCGCCGCCAGGTACGCCTTGCGCGTGAAGTAATAGCGAGCGACGTTGACCTCGGCCTGTCCTTGCGCGTTCGCCAGGTAGATCATGCGCGCGCGTGCGTCGGGCGCGTACTTGCTGTCCGGATAGCGCGTGATCAAATCCTTGAAGGCGTCAAAGCCTTCGCGCGCAGCTTTTGCATCGCGTTCCGAAATATCCTGCCCCAGAAAGCGGCCGAGAAATCCCAGCTCTTCGTTGAACGACGTCAGGCCCTTCAGGTAATACATGTAGTCGATGTTCGGGTGATTGGGATACTGGCGGATGAAGCGGTCAGCCGCCTGAGTCGATTGTGCGGTTTCGCCTTCCTTGTAATAGGTGTAGGCAATTTCCATCAGCGCCTGCTGCGCGTGCCGGCCGAACGGGTAGCGGGATTCGAGCTTCTGATAGAGCTCGCGCGATCGCTTCCAGCTGCCGTTGTTGAGTTCGAGCCGTGCCTCGGAGTAGAGCTTGTCCGGGTCCCATTTTAGTGTTTCGTCGCGATCGCCCCATTCGATTCCGAACCAGCCGCACCCGCCGAGCGCACCAGCGAACACCACCATGGTCAACGTTGCGACCAGATGCGCAATCCGGGTTGGCCAATGCGTTTTCATCATGATTCCACCTGTGTGACGATGCCTGAAAGCGAGTGCGGGCAGTATATCGTTCGCGCAATGTCGACTTCGCATTTCGAGAGCGCGGATGAGGCGGACGACACGCCCGCTCCAGCCAACCCTTTGACATTTCGCATCGACGATCAACACGCGGGCGAGCGCCTGGACAAGGCGCTCGCTCGATTGATCCCGGACGTGTCTCGCAGCCGTATCCAGCAATGGATCGACGTTGGCGCGGTGACGGTAAACGCGCAGGCCATCAAAGCACGTCGCATCCTGGCCTACGACGACTCAGTGCAGGTATTGCCGCAACCCGCGGCCGATGCGGGTGCGTATACGCCCGAGCAGATGCCGCTCGATATCGTGTTCGAGGACGCAACGATCGTGGTGCTGAACAAGCCGCCGAAGCGCGTGGTACATCCCGGCGCGGGCAACTGGTCGGGAACGCTGCTCAACGGCCTGCTCGCTCATGATGAGGCGTTGATCAACGTGCCGCGCGCCGGCATCGTGCATCGACTCGACGCCGACACCTCCGGGCTGATGGTGGTTGCGAAAACTTTGGCCGCGCATACCGATCTGGTGCGTCAGTTGCAGAGCCGAACAGTGACGCGCGAATACTGGGCGCTGGTTCTGGGTCAGCCATCACCACGCGGAACCGTTGACGCAGCGATTGGGCGTGATCCACGAAACCCATTGCGTTTCAAAGTGAGCACATCTGACTCCGCCAAGCCAGCGCGCACGCACTACGCACGCATCGCTACCAAGCGTGCCGACAGTGTGGACATTTCATGGCTGGCCTGCCGGCTCGATACCGGACGCACGCATCAAATTCGGGTTCACCTCGAGCACCTTGGTCATCCGATCATTGGAGACCCCACCTATCGACGACGATTGCCACCGCGCGCTGATAAACCGGATGGCTGGATAGGATTCGAGCGGCAGGCGCTGCATGCCTGTCGGTTGAGCCTGGACCATCCGCTAACGAAGCAGCGACTGACGTGGTTCCGCGCCCCTGCCGCCGATCTTGCGCAATTGATGAGCGGGCTTGGCTTCGGTCCGCTCGATCGGGCGAGCAGCGTATTCACATGAGCTGGATTACGCCGGACTGGCCGGCGTCACGCAACGTGCGCGCGCTGATGACCACGCGACGCGGCGGTGTATCGACGGGGCCGTACGGCTCGACCCCCGATGATCGCGAAGGCATGAACGTGGGGCTGGCGAGCGGCGATGACGTTGCAGTCGTCGCAAGCAACCGCGCACGATTGCGCGCGGCGTTGCCCTCTGAACCGCGCTGGCTGACGCAGATACATGGTGCGCTCGTCGTAGACGCGGCGCAGGTCGATTCGAGCGTAAAGGCCGTGGCAGATGCATCTTTTACTGACGCAGCCGGCGTCGTGTGTGTCGTGTCGGTCGCCGATTGCATGCCCGTGTTTCTGGCCGATGTTTCGGGCCGATGCGTCGGAGTGGCGCACGCGGGTTGGCGCGGCGTTGCTGCGGGAGTGATTCAGGCGACTGCGCAGGCGATGCGTCGGCGCCTCGAAAATCCCAGCGCCGAGTTACTTGCTTACTTGGGTCCGGCGATTGGCCCGCAACATTTCGAGGTCGGCGCTGAGGTGCTTGACGCGATGCTGCTCCTCCTGCCCGATGCTGCAACAGCGTTCAAGGAGCAACCGCATGGAAAATATCTGGCCGACTTGTTCACGCTTGGACGCCAGGCGCTCGATCACGCCGGTGTCGGGTGCATCTATGGAGGTCACGATTGCACCTATAGTGATCCGGCATTGTTTTACAGCTATCGACGGGAGCGACCTACCGGCCGGCACGCGGCGCTTATCTGGCTCGTTTGACCCGCGCTCGCTGCTTGCCCAGAATCCGCTCTCAGGAGACCGACAATGCCAACTTCTTCAGTAACGGCAGCGGCGCGCCGCACGCGCGTCAAAGCTGCACCAGCGCGCCTCGTTACTACGTCGCGGAGCGCAACTGCTGTACCGAAAGTCACGGCCCAGAAGCCACCCGCCGCTTCAATGCCGGCGCAATATGCAATGCCGCCATCGCCGGAGCGCCTGATTCAGCTGCAGCAGGAATATCTGACGCAATTCGCGACACTTTGGACAAACTTTTTCCAGCACCCCGAAAAATCAGCGGAGCCAATCAAGGATTCGCGTTTTTCCGACCCGGCGTGGCAGGGCAATGCGCTGTCATCGTTCTTCGCGCGTGCGTATCTGCTGAACTCGGATTTCATGAACCGCCTTGCCGATACCGTCGAAGCGGATCGCAAGACCAAACAACGCGTCAAGTACGCCGTTTCGCAATGGGTCGACGCTGCGTCTCCATCCAATTTTCTGGCGACCAATCCTAAGGCGCAGCAGACACTGCTCGAATCGCGCGGCGAGAGTTTGAGATCAGGAATGGAAAACCTGATGAACGACATGCAGCGCGGCCGCATATCGCAGACCGATGAAACAGCATTCGAAGTCGGCCGCAACGTTGCCACCAGCGAGGGCGCGGTGGTATTCGAGAACGCGCTGTTCCAGCTGATTCAGTACAAACCGCTGACTGCGAAGGTTTATGTGCGGCCGTTCGTGCTGGTGCCGCCCTGCATCAACAAGTACTACATCCTCGATCTGCAGCCGGAAAACTCTTTTATCCGCCACGCCGTGAACAATGGGCATACGGTGTTTGTCGTTTCATGGAAGAACCCGCATCAGCCCGAGTCGAACCTGACGTGGGACGACTATCTCGAAGTCGGTGCGATCGAGGCGTTGCATGTAGCGCAACGAATCAGCGGCCAGAAACAGGTGAATGCGTTGGGCTTCTGCGTTGGCGGGACGATTCTCGCCAGCGCCTTGGCGGTGATGTATGCGCGCGGCGAGCAACCGGTGTCGAGCCTGACCATGATGACCGCGTTGCTCGATTTCGAAGACACCGGGCTGCTCGAAATGTTCATCGATGAGCAGCAGGTGCGGCGGCGCGAACAAGCGCTGGGCAAAGGGGGCCTGATGCCAGGGCGTGAGCTCGCGATGACGTTCAACAACCTGCGTTCCAATGATCTGGTATGGAACTACGTCGTAAATAACTATTTGCAGGGAAAGCAGCCGCCGGCGTTCGATCTGCTGTACTGGAACGGCGACAGCACCAATTTGCCGGGCCCGATGTATGCCTGGTACCTGCGCAACATGTATCTGGAAAATAATCTGCGCGTGCCGGGAAAACTGGTGTGCTGCGGCGAGCGTATTGATCTGAACTCGATCAAGACGCCGACCTACGTGTTCGCTGCGCGTGAAGATCACATCGTGCCGTGGAAGGCCGCGTACGAATCGGCGCGTTTACTGCCGGGCACTGGCAAAGCGGGCGGCGTGCGCTTCGTGCTTGGCGCCAGTGGTCACATTGCCGGCAGCATCAATCCGCCGTCGAAAAACAAACGCAGTTACTGGACCGGCGCGGACAACGAAATGCCGGTTGATCCCGAAGCCTGGTTTTCCACCGCAATGGAGCAGCCCGGAAGCTGGTGGACCGATTGGATCAAGTGGCTGGCTCCGTTCGGTGGTGCGCAAAAAGTGGCGTCGGATAATTTCGGTAATGCAAAATACAAAGTCATCGAGCGCGCGCCCGGCCGCTACGTTCAGGAAAAAGCCTAGGAGTGTTTTGAAATGTCTAATGCAGTCATCGTGGCAGCAGCACGTACGCCGATCGGCAAATTCGGCGGTTCGCTCGCAAAGGTCTCAGCGTCAGATCTCGGTGCGCTCGTCATCAAGGAAGTCCTGGCGCGTGCCGGAGTCAAGCCAGAACAGGTCGATGAAGTCATCATGGGCCACGTGCTGACGGCGGGCGTCGGTCAGAACGCCGCGCGGCAGGCGTCGCTCAAGGCTGGGCTGCCGGTGACGGTTCCTGCAACGACGATCAACAAAGTATGCGGCTCGGGTCTGAAGGCCGTAATGCTCGCAGCGCAGGCGATCGCCAATGGTGATGCGGAAATTGTCGTCGCAGGCGGTCAGGAAAACATGAGTGCATCACCGCACGTGATGCAGGGTTCGCGCGACGGCTTTCGCATGGGCGACGCCAAAATCATCGACAGCATGATCGTCGATGGCCTATGGGACGTTTACAACCAGTACCACATGGGCATTACCGCCGAGAACGTCGCCAAGGAGCACAAGGTCGATCGGGCGGCACAGGATCAGTTTGCGCTTGCGTCCCAGCAAAAGGCGGCGGCGGCGCAGGACGCAGGCCGCTTCAAGGAAGAGATCGTCGCGGTGTCGATTCCGCAAAAAAAAGGCGATCCGATTTCCTTCGACACTGATGAGTTCGTCAATCGCAAGTCGAACGCCGAGGCGTTAGCGGGGTTGAAGCCGGCGTTCGACAAGCAGGGCAGCGTGACCGCGGGCAATGCCTCCGGCCTGAACGACGGCGCGGCTGCATTGCTGGTGATGTCCGAAGCGAAAGCCAGGGAGCTTGGGTTGACGCCGCTCGCGCGGATCAAGGCGTTCGCGTCAGCGGGGGTCGATCCGAAACTGATGGGCATGGGCCCGGCACCTGCATCGCGCAAGGCGCTGCAAAAAGCGGGCTGGACCGCCGATCAAGTC
Source organism: Burkholderiaceae bacterium (assembly GCA_013695705.1). Classification (GTDB taxonomy): domain Bacteria; phylum Pseudomonadota; class Gammaproteobacteria; order Burkholderiales; family Burkholderiaceae_F; genus JACCZX01. Next base: position 7,711 of record JACCZX010000049.1, read on the forward strand.
GATCTGATGGAAATCAACGAGGCGTTTGCAGCGCAAGCGTGCGCGGTCAACAAAGAGATGGGATGGGACACGGCAAAGATAAACGTCAACGGCGGTGCAATTGCGCTTGGACATCCGATCGGTGCCTCGGGCGCGCGAATTCTGGTAACGCTGTTGCACGAGATGAAGCGCCGCGATTCGAAGAAGGGTCTGGCAGCGTTGTGCATCGGCGGCGGCATGGGCGTAGCGCTCGCGGTCGAGCGCTAGCTCAATGGTGAATTTGTTCGTTCGGGATCTTCTCGCCGCGGGTCGTACCAAAGTCCCATCTGGTCACGGCACTCGATCATCCTGCGCCCGCCCATCGCAAATCGTCCCATGATTGCGAGCACTTCGAAGCCTGAATAGGTTCGCAGTTTGCGTCCTGAACTCATCACCGTTTCGCGCAGGATAACGAAGCGGCCGACTTTTTTCAGCGCTGCGCTGAACGCGATTTCCTCTGCGCCAAATAAACGTTCGTCAAACCCGCCCGCGGCATCGAATGCCGCGCGGGTGCAGAACACAAAGCATCCGGCTGCCAGACGCAGGATGCGCATCAACCCGGTAAGAACCGGGATCGACGCACGGGCATACAGTGGAATGCGGCCATCGAACCGCACCATCGCGCCGCCGCCCACGGCACCGTCGGTGATCGCCTCAATGGCGCGGCCAAGCACGCCGGCATTGATCAACGTATCGGCGTCGACGAACACGATCAGGTCGCCGATCGCGACGCGCGCACCGGAATTTCGTGTTGCTGAGATCTTCCGATGCTGCACCGCTATGACGCGCGCTCCGAACTCGGTCGCTATGTGCGCCGTTCGATCGGTCGATGCGTCATCGGCGACGACGATTTCATATTTGATCTTGCAAGAATCCGCTGCTGAACGTATCGCCTGCAGTGCGCCGGGTAGCAGCCGCTCTTCGTTGTGTGCCGGAACTACGAATGAAACGCAGACAGTGGGGACGGAGACAGTGGAGACGGAGGCAGTGGAGACGGTGGTGGGCATCATCGACCTATCGTAAAGCTGACGCGGCGCACGCGGCCACGGGGTAACAGCCGGCAATAGTGTCTAATTACAAAAAAGACGAAGGAGACACCCGATGACAAAACTGGCTTACGTAACCGGCGGCATGGGCGGCATCGGTTCCGCGATCTGCCGCAAATTTCATGGAGCTGGGTACAAAGTGATTGCCGGCTGCGGCCCTACGCGCGACCACGCAAAATGGCTGGCGGAGCAAAAGGCCGATGGCTTCAACTTTACTGCGTCGGTAGGCAACGTGTCCGACTGGGACTCGACGAAGGCCGCCTTTGAAAAGGTCAAATCCGAACACGGCTCGGTCGACATCCTAGTCAACAACGCCGGCATCACGCGCGATGGCGTGTTCCGCAAGATGTCGCTCGATGACTGGCGTGCGGTAATGGACACCAATTTGAACAGCATGTTTATCGTCACCAAGCAGGTGATCGACGGAATGCTCGACAAAGGCTGGGGCCGCATCATCAACATCGCATCGGTCAATGGCGAAAAAGGCCAGTTCGGGCAGACCAATTACTCGGCCGCCAAGGCGGGTATGCACGGCTTTTCGATGGCGCTCGCGCAGGAAGTCGCCAGCAAGGGCGTCACGGTCAACACAGTGTCGCCCGGATACATTGCCACGGACATGGTGATGTCCGTGCGCGAAGACGTTCGCGAGAAAATTATTCAGACGATTCCGGTCAAGCGGCTCGGCAGAGCCGACGAGATCGGTTCGATATGCGTATGGTTATCGGGCGATGACGCGGGCTTTACGACTGGAGCGGAGTTCTCGTGCAACGGCGGATTGCACATGGGTTAGGGCGGCCTCGGCGTAGCGCGCCTAGAGTGACCGACTTATCCGGATGTGGGCAGCGATGCCGATGGCGAGGCAAACCAGAGCGACGATGTCAACGGTGAAGACACGCCCAACTTGCGCGTTATAACCGCCGACTGACCAGGCTAGCCAGAGAAACGAACCCACACTCAATATTGCTGCGACGAATGCGAGGGTCAGCAACCGAGTTTGAAAGGCGGCGATAAGAAAGAACAAACCGAGCAGGACGAAGAGCACGGCGGTGCATGGATCGCGACCTAAAGCAAAGGCTTTAGCGGCATCAGCTGATACAAACGCGCCTTGATTCGCTTTGCGAGCGAAACGTGCTGGTCCGGATTGTCCTTGGCGGCGTCCCAGCTATTGGCCGGCGCCATGTCGGTTTCGATCGACGCTTCGACCGCTCGCGCCAGCGCCTCGTCGTGGATGACCGCGCCGACTTCGGTATTGAGGTTTTCCGAGCGCGGGTCGAAGTTAAATGTGCCGATGTAGACGGTCTTCGCATCGATCACCATTGTTTTGGCGTGCAATGAAAACACGGGCGCTGTGCGAATTGTCGTGACAATGCGCTGCATCAGCTTGAGCTGCACTTCGGGCGCAGGTTTGTACTCGTAGATCTGCAGTCCCATCCTGAGCAATTGATCACGCTGGTTTCGATACCCACTGAACGCGGCGAGATTATCGGTCGAGGCGAGCGAGTTGGTGTTGATGCGCACGGTCACGCCGCGCGCCGTAGTCTGGCGAAACAACTCCATTGCTTTGTCTGACAGCACGAGATAGGGTGACTGGATCACAACGCGCGCTCGCGCGTTCTGCACCAGCTGACCCAGCGTTGAGGCCGTTTGTCCGCCGCCGTCGAGACGGAACTGGTTTTCGTTTTTGCCGGGCCGGTCGCTGATGAACTCGACCTTGCCCCATGTCATCTGTTGCGCAAGGCGGGCAAAGGAGTTGGGGGTTGCAACCACGGCTGCGCGCACTTCCGGCGCAAAATTTTCAGGCGACTTCGCGTATTCGTGCAGCTCGCGATAAATTTGCGCCACCTCCGCGTCGGTCACGCGCACGTATTTCTGCAGCGCGCCCAGGCGGCCATACAGTTCCTCGACTTTAACGCTCAGCTCGCTGCTCCAGAAACGCTGAAAGCTCGCCTGCATCGCCTTGACGGCTTCGCCGAGCAGCAGAGCGTCGCGGTCGCGGAAGTTGTATTCGTGGTTGTAGTCAAAGTACTCGGCAGCCATGTTTCTGCCGCCAGTGACAGCGATCTTGCCGTCGACCACGAGCGTCTTGTCGTGCATGCGTTGGTTGACACCGCGGAAATCGGCCAGCAAGTTCAACAGCCGCTTGTGAAGCGGAACGCCCACCGAGGTCTGCGGGTTGTAGATGCGGATGTCGATCATCGGGTGCGCGGCCAGCGCGAGCAATGACTTGTCAGGGGCGTCAATCAACAGGTCGTCCACGACCACACGCACACGCACCCCGCGGTCCGCCGCGCGCAACAGGGCTTCGGCCGCAAGAATGCCAATGTTGTCAGTGCTCCAGATGAAGTATTGGACGTCGATCGATTCCGTGGCGTGATCCGCAAGCCAGGCGCGCGCCAGAAGCGCCTCCGTCCCGGTGTCGAGCACATAGACACCGCTCTTGCCGACGTGGGCCGCAATCTGCGCGTCGACGAACGCCATCGGCGCAGAGTTTGCGGCGAGCGCGGTCGGGATTGATGAAGCACATAAGGCGAGCAACGACGCACCCAGCCATGCTTTTAGTTTCATCGCCCTGGCGCTGAGCGCTCGCCGCGAGAAAGGGTGCCGAAGCGACGGTGGATTGAGCGGATGGAGTTGGTCAGACGCTTTGGCACTCCGGGTGTTCCGACTTGGAGAGCGCCGCATTGTAGGGGAGCATATTTCTCTAGAGACGCATGGTCATGAACACGCTGTTCGGGTCTTCTACATACTCACCGAACGGGCCGCAGTACGTGAAGCCAAAACTCTCGTACAGTCTCTGGGCGGGCGCGAATGCTTCCATGGAGCCTGTTTCAAGGCTGAGCTGCTCGTAGGCACGCGACCGCGCAACGTGAATGATATGGGCAAGGATGGCCCGTCCGGCACCTTGGCGACGAAGTGCGTTGGGCGTGCGCATGGACTTTACTTCGCCGTGCTTCTTGTCCATCTCCTTGAGAGCTCCGCAACCCAGCAGGAGCGGACCCTTCCAAATAGACCAGAAGGTGATCTCGGGCTTGCGAAGTTTCTCAATATCGAGTGCGTGAACGCTCTCCGGCGGAGATAGCTCATACATGCTTTGCAGGTGCTCATTCAGCAGGGCATGTATGGCGGGGTGCGAGAGGTCGTCGACTTCGATCTTCATGAGTGAAACTGACTACTTCTTTTGACGTTCGTCAAATTAAGGGTTGAGCCGCACGTACGAAGCGATTGAAGTCTTCACCCTCCAGGGTTCTGCCGTTAATGGCACGCCAGAGGATGTGGTCAGTATTCAAGCACGCGCACTTCGGCCGGATCGATCGCGACCTGCACGCTATCGCCGCGCGTGTAGATCGGTGTGGCGGACAGATGCGGTGCGTCTGCCGTTAGTATCGCTTGGCCGACTTTCACTTGGTAGCGCGTGAACTCGCCGAGGAATTCGCTCTCCAGCACTTCACCAGCGAACCAGAGACCATGTGCGCTACGGTTCGTCGCGATCGTCAGCGCGTGGGGCCTGATCGACAGGGCGTTGCCTTCTGCGTCTGAAGTCAACGGAATGTCGCCAAGGCTCTCGGTAATGAAGACAGCGCGATTAGCGTCGTAGCGGCCGGTTAGCAGGTTGGTACTACCGACGAACTGTGCGACAAAGCGATTCGACGGAGTGTCGAACAGTTCTCGCGGTCGGCCGACTTGCTGCAGCACCCCTGCATCAAGTACCGCCATGCGATCGGCCGTCGTCATCGCCTCTTCCTGATCGTGCGTGACGAAAATTGTCGTGATGCCGAGCGTGCGCTGCAGACGCTTCAACTCGAGCCGCATCTGCTCGCGCAGTTTCTTGTCGAGGTTCGATAGCGGTTCGTCGAGCAGCAACACCTGCGGTTCGATGACAATTGTGCGAGCGAGGGCTACTCTTTGCTGTTGACCGCCGGAAAGTTGATTCGGGCGGCGTTGCGCGAGCTCGCCGAGGCCGACAAGCGCGAGCGCTTCACCGACGCGACGTTTGATTTCACTGCGTGCCACTCGTCGCTCGACCAGTCCAAACGCGACGTTGTCGTACACGCTCATGTGCGGCCACAGTGCGTAGCTCTGAAACACCATGCCGATGTTGCGTGCGTGTGGCGGCACGCCGCTGATGTCGCGCCCGTCGACCAGCAGCCGGCCGCGATTCGCCTGATTGAACCCCGCAATCAGTCTGAGCAGGGTCGACTTGCCCGAGCCGGAGGGTCCGAGCAGCGCGAAGAATTCACCAGGCTCGATTGCGAGCGTGATGTCGTGCAGCACCTGATTCGACCCGTATGCGAGCCCGATGCCGATGCACTCGACCGCTACCGCTTTCATCGTGCGTGCTCCAGATTGCGGTTGGCGCGGTCGGCCAGCAAGTGCGACAAATAAGTGCCGACGGCGACCGTCAACACCAGCAACACGCCGAGCGCCGCACCTGCGCCGCGGCCCGATATCGACTGCATGTACAGATAAATGCCGTAACTCATCGGCGCTTGCGATTCCTTGACGACCAGCAGAATGGTCGCAGATAGTTCCACTGCAGCCGTGATGAAGCTCGAGACGAACCCAGCGAGGATGCCGCCGGCCATCAGCGGGATCACAACGCGCCGTACCGAGCGCCACTTACTGGCACCCAGCATTTCGGCGGCTTCTTCGAGGCTGACGTTGATCTGCTGCAGTGCGGCCATGCACGAGCGCAACGCATAGGGCAGACGACGTACCGAGTAGGCCAGCATGATCAGCAGCCACGTTTGCGTGATCGGCACCCCGCCGATCTCGAAGCTCTGGAATGTGCGCAGGTAGCCGATCGCCAGCACGATCCCAGGCACCGCGATGGCGGCGCTGGCTGCGAAGTCGAGCCACTGGCGTGCAGGGATGCGGGTGCGCAGAATCAGATACGCGATTGCGACGCCGATCACGACGTCGATCGTCGCCGCCAACCCGCAGTAGAGCAATGTGTTGGTGATCATGCCGGTGCTGTCGGCGAACACCGTCGCGTAGTTGGCGAGCGTGTAGTCGTCGGGCAGCACCGAGAAACTCCAGACGCGCGCGAAGGACAGCAGGAACAGTCCCAGGTGCGGGCTGAGCACGACCAGCAGTACCAGTGCAATCACCGAGTAGGCGAGCCATGACTCACCGTGCGACAGCTTTCGCCGCACGATGCCGGCGCCGCCTTTCTGCAGCGTCGAATAGTCTTTGCCTTTCATCACGCGGATCGACAGCCACAGCGCGAGGATCGAGAACGCGATCATGATCACGCTGATCACGTAGCCGAGTGGGTCTTCGAGGCCGACCTGAGTGATGCGCAGGTACGCCTGCGGCGCCAGCATGTTGGTCTGCCCGAGTACGAGCGGCGTGCCGAGGTCATCGAACACCTTGATGAAGACGAGGGCGGCGCCGGCGAGATACCCCGGCAGCGCGAGCGGAAACACCACGCGCGAAAAGAGCCGCCATCCC
>JACCZX010000051.1 GCA_013695705.1 Burkholderiaceae bacterium
AAGTACGGTCTGGCCGACCGCATCAGCTACATCTCGACCGGCGGCGGTGCGTTTCTCGAATACCTCGAAGGCAAAGGTTTACCGGTCATCGAGATTCTTGAACGGCGCGCGACGTGAATAAAATTAGCGGCGTATCAGGGGACAGGTGTGCGCCGCGCGCGGCCGCCGCCCAATCCAGGTTTGTATTTGCGCTGCATGGCCTGTCTCGCCGCGGTAACGACGTGCGCGATGCATGGATCGTGAGTGCCGACCGTTATGGCTTTGTCGTGGTCGCACCACGATTCGACAATGTGGCGTACAAAGGCCACGAATTCGAGAAGGTGGGAGCGGCCGCGGCCGCGTGGGCGTTCGCGCCGAATTGATCAAGAGCGGTTACTGAACATGGTTCGCAGCACGAAGATAGTTGCAACATTAGGCCCCGCTTCGAGCGAAGCGCTGGTGCTGGAACGCATGCTGGTCGCCGGCGTCGACGTCGTGCGATTCAATTTTTCACACGGCACGGCGCAGGATCATCTGGCGCGCGCGAAACTCGTGCGCGAAACCGCTGCCAAGCTCGGCCGCGATGTGGCGATCATGGCCGATCTGCAGGGGCCGAAAATCAGAGTCGGAAAATTCGAGAACGGAAAAGTCACGCTGCATGCCGGCAAAAAATTCGTGCTCGATGCCAATCCTGCGCTGGGCACTGAAGAAAGAGCGGCGCTCGACTACAAGGATTTGCCGCGCGAGGTTAAATCCGGCGACACGCTTTTGTTGAACGACGGTTTGATCGTGCTTAATGTCGATCAAGTCGCCGGTAGCGAGATTCACACCACGGTGCGCATAGGCGGCGAGCTGTCGAACAATAAAGGGATCAACAAACTCGGCGGCGGGTTGTCAGCGGCCGCGCTGACCGGCAAGGACGTCCGCGATATCGACACCGCGATGGAATGCGGCGCTGATTACGTGGCGATATCTTTCGTCAAGAGCCGTACCGACGTTGAAATGGCGCGCCAGCTGACGACGATCGCCGGTGAGAAGCACGGCATCAAGCCGCAGATCATCGCGAAGATCGAGCGCGCCGAAGCAATTCCGATGCTGCGAGAAATTCTCGACGCCGCTGACGGCATCATGGTCGCGCGCGGCGACCTCGCGGTCGAGGTCGGCAACGCTGCCGTGCCGGCGCTGCAGAAACGCATGATCAAGATGGCGCGCGCCGCCAACAAGCTGGCAATTACGGCGACGCAGATGATGGAGTCGATGATCCATAACGCAGTGCCGACGCGCGCTGAAGTAAGCGACGTCGCCAATGCGGTGCTCGACGGGACCGACGCGGTGATGCTGTCGGCCGAAACAGCCTCCGGCAAATATCCGGTCGAAGTTGTTGAGATCATGGCATCGATCGCGCAGGAGGCTGACAAGTCGGAGCAGGTCGAGCTCGATCTGCAATTCGTCAATCAAACTTTCAGCCGGGTGGATCAGTCGATCGCCTACGGTGCGCTGTTTACCGCTTTTCATCTGCGGGTCGCAGCGATCTGCGCACTGACTGATTCGGGTTCGACGGCATTGTGGATGAGCCGACACGACATCGATGTGCCGATTTTTGCGTTGACACCGAACATAGCGACCGCACGGCGTCTGGCGCTGTACCGCAACGTGCGGCCGTTGCATTTTGAGCTGCATACCGATCGAGACGAGTCGCTCGCCGCGGCCGAGCGGCTTTTGCTGGACAAAGGGCTTGTGAAGCGCGGCGATTTGATCGTGCTGACGGTCGGCGAACCGATGGGCCAACCGGGCGGGACGAACGCGTTGAAGATCGTTCGAGTGGGAGAGCGGTTGTGAGGCATGACTGCCTGCGGTGTGTGAAAGCTCGCGGCCGTCTGGAGCGCGTCATTGGTGTTTTGTCATTCATTGTCGCCCTCACCGCGACGGCTGGCGCGCATGCGTCAATGCCGGCGCGCCCTGCCGGCGGGCCAGCAGCCGGGCTGTCCGAATTCACGGCGCGCTTGTTGCAGGATGGATTGAGCGAAGATTTTGCGACGCCTGAGCTGCGGCTCGAAGTGCAGCAGCGCGCGTGGCAAATTGTCGCCGAGCGTCACTATGACCCGACATTCAACGGCGTCGATTGGCAGGCAGTGCGTGAAAAATATCGGCTGCCGGTCATCACTGCCAAGAGCGACGCCGAAATGTACCTGGTGCTGAAAGCGATGGTGCGCGAGCTGAAAGATTCGCACACGCGCGTCATGACCCCGCGTGAAAGTGCCGACCAGCGCCGCTTTGCCACGCTTGCTTCGGGCATCGCGTTGTCGGTGATCGACGACCAGTTGCTGGTGGTCGATATCGATTCGGATTCGCCCGCCGCGCGCGCGGGCGTGAGAAAGGGCGACGTCGTGCTTGCGATCGACGATCGCCGCTTCGACGCTGCATTCCTGCGCGCGGCGCGCGACCTTCCGCTGGGGGCCGCTGATGTCACTTCATCCGAGGCACAACCCGCGCGTGACGACGAGGCGATCCGCTATGCGCAGCTGCGTGCGGTTCGCCGTGCGTTGCAGCGCATGCCCGATGCGTTGCCGCGTTCACAGCGGCTCACGCTTCAGCGCGCTGCTGGTGCGGAGCCAGTGGCGATAACGCTGATGCCCGAAGCGCTGGTGCGGCCGCCGTCGGTGTCCGCACACGTATCGGACGCCGGCATCGCCGTGCTGAAGCTCAATCGTTTTTCGGTGCGCAATCGTGTTGAAGTCGAAGCAGCGCTGCGGAGCGTGGCAGATGCGCGCGCATTGGTGCTTGATCTGCGCGGCAACGGCGGCGGCGACTACAGTCAATTCATCTGGCTGGTGCGACAATTTATTTCCGAGCCGCGCATGGTGTTGACACAGCTCTTTCGGCGCGGCGCAGAGCAGAGTGCCCGCGAGCTTCGCATCACACCGGCCGACGCGCCATTTTTGAAGCCGATCGCAGTGTTGACCGACCGCCGTTCCGGCAGCGCCTCCGAGCTCACCGCAACCGCATTGCTCGAACAGCGCGGTGCGTTGATCGTCGGCGAGTCGACGTGCGGCTGCGTGGTCGCCGTGCGCTCGGAGTACATATTGCCGGGGGCGGGCGGCGTGCGCGTTTCCGAAACCGGGTTTCGTTCGGCGCAGGGCCGCCGCATGGAAGGCGAGCCGCTCGCGCCGACAATCTATGCGCCGCCGACTCTGGCGGATTTGCGTGCTGGGCGCGATCGTGCGTTCGAAGTGGCCGAGAAGGCATTGCTGGAGCTGTCCGTCATGCCCGCAAAAGCGGTCATCCACAGCGATTCGCAGGCCGCCGCTGAATTTCCTCTTGCACGGGAATGACAGGCACCAACTCGCCTAAGATCCGGCTCTAGTAGTTCAATAGGAGAACGTCATGGCGTTGGTATCGATGCGTCAATTGCTGGATCACGCGGCCGAGAACGGTTATGGCGTGCCGGCGTTCAACGTCAACAATCTGGAACAGGTGCAGGCGATCATGGAGGCTGCGCATGAGGTCAACGCTCCGGTGATCATGCAGGCGTCGGCCGGTGCGCGTAAGTACGCTGGCGAGGCATTTTTGAAGCACTTGATAGAGGCAGCGATCGAATCGTATCCGGCGCTGCCGATTGCAATGCATCAGGATCACGGCCAATCGCCGGCGGTGTGCGAAGGGGCGATCAAGCTCGGCTTCTCCTCTGTAATGATGGACGGTTCATTGCACGAGGATGGCAAAACCGTCGCCGACTACGACTACAACTGGCAAGTGACCAAGAAAGTGGTCGACATGGCGCACGCCCAGGGCGTGAGCGTCGAAGGCGAGCTCGGTTGCCTGGGTTCACTCGAAACGATGCGCGGCGACAAGGAAGACGGGCACGGCGCAGAAATCACGATGACCAAGGAAATGCTGCTGACCGATCCCGATCAAGCCGCAGACTTCGTTGCTCGGACGCAGCTCGACGCGCTCGCGATTGCGATCGGCACCAGTCACGGCGCGTACAAGTTCACGCGCAAACCAACCGGCGACATTTTGGCGATCGACCGCATCAAGGCGATCCATCGTCGCATTCCGAACACGCATCTGGTGATGCATGGCTCATCTTCGGTGCCGCAGGACTTGCTGCACGAGATTCGCACCTATGGCGGTGAGATGAAGGAAACCTACGGCGTGCCGGTCGA
>JACCZX010000287.1 GCA_013695705.1 Burkholderiaceae bacterium
TGAATCGGCCGTCGCCTAACGACCAAATGGAGCCGACGCGTCCAACGGTTCGTGCGATCTTGTCGCCCAGGCGCGCGGGCGACTCGCGAGACCGCTTTCAGCGATCCTGACTTCTGCTTTGGGTCGAAAGCCGACATCAAGCTCGACTGCGTGTGAAGGCGTGCTGATCAAAGTTAAGCAATAACTTTAATTACGAGCGAGCCTAACTTGACGATGTTCACCCGCACCATCAAACGTCAATGTTTCCCGCCGCCAGCGCGTTGGACTCGATGAATTGCCGGCGCGGCTCGACTTCGTCGCCCATTAACGTGGTGAATATCTGATCGGCGCCGATCGCGTCTTCGATCTGCACACGCAGCATGCGCCGCACCGCGGGGTCCATCGTCGTTTCCCATAGCTGCGAGGGATTCATTTCACCCAGGCCCTTGTACCGCTGGCGCGTAACACCGCTTTCCGCTTCGCGCATCAGCCAGTCCACAGCTTCGGCAAAGCTTGCCACGCTCGCTTGCTTCTCTTTGTCGCCGACGCCGCGCACGATTCGCGCGCCGGTGCCGATCATTCCTTTGAAAGTGCGCGCGGCCGCAGCGAGCGTTGCATAGTCCGCCCCGTGCACGAAGTCGGCATCGATTGCACTCAATTTCACATTGCCGTGATGCCTGCGCTCGATGCGCAGCCGATGCTTGTCGGTGACCGAATCGTGCTGCGCGTACACGTGCACGGTCGAGTTGCCGAGTGCCGCGGTTAATCGCAAACCGGAGGCCTCGGCACTTGCCGCATCGTCGAGCTCGAGCTCGGTGCCACTCAGTAAAGCTTGCAGTGCCGGGCGATCCATCACGCGCGACAAGCGCTTGACGACGGCATCGGCCACCAGATACTGGCGCGCCAGTATCTCAAGCGCCTCGCCTTCGATCGTCATCGCTCCCTCGGACGGAAGCAGCCTCGCGTCTTTCAATGCGAGCGTGACGATGTATTGCGCAAGCTCGTGATCGTCCTTGATGTAGCGCTCGTCCTTGCCGGACTTGATGCGGTATAGCGGCGGCTGCGCGATGTAGATGTGACCGTGCTCCACCAGTAACGGCATCTGCCGGTAAAACAGCGTCAGTAGCAGCGTACGGATATGCGCGCCATCGACGTCGGCGTCGGTCATGATGATGATGCGGTGGTAGCGCAGCTTGGCCAGATTGAACCCGTCGGGCGTATCAGGCGCACCGATGCCGGTGCCGAGCGCCGTGATCAGCGTTGCGATCTGCTCCGACGAAATCAATTTGTCGAAGCGCGCCTTTTCCACGTTCAGCACTTTACCGCGCAGCGGCAGCACCGCCTGAAACTTGCGGTCGCGGCCCTGCTTGGCCGAGCCACCAGCCGAGTCTCCCTCGACGATATAGATCTCAGAGCGCGACGGATCCTTTTCCTGGCAATCCGCAAGCTTGCCTGGAAGTCCGACGCCGTCGAGCACTCCCTTGCGCCGCGTCATCTCGCGCGCCTTGCGTGCAGCTTCCCTGGCACGAGCGGCATCGACAATCTTGCCGCAGATAATCTTCGCGTCAACCGGGCGCTCGAGCAGATAGCTTTCGAGTGCGCGCCCAATCGCATCCTCAACCGCCGGCCGTACTTCGGACGACACCAGCTTGTCCTTGGTCTGCGAGCTGAACTTCGGCTCGGGCACTTTGACCGACAGCACGCAAGCGAGGCCCTCACGCATGTCGTCGCCAGTGGTTTCCACCTTCGCTTTCTTGTCGAACTCGTGGCTCTTGATGTAGTTGTTGAGCACGCGCGTCATCGCTGCGCGCAGCCCCGTGATGTGTGTGCCGCCGTCTCTTTGCGGAATGTTGTTGGTAAATGCGAGCAGGCTTTCGTTGTAGCCGTCGTTCCACTGCATCGCCACTTCGACGCCGACCGACGTGCCCCCCGCGCTTGATTCATTGCTGACGTAAAACACGTTCGGGTGCAGCACGGTTTTCGACTTGTTGATGTACTGAACAAAACCTTTGACGCCGCCCGAAAATGCAAAGTCTTCTTCCTTGCCAATACGCTGATCGATCAGCTTGATGCGCACGCCGTTATTGAGAAAGGAAAGCTCGCGCAGGCGCTTCGACAGTACGTCGTAATGAAAGTCGACGTTGGTAAAGATCGTTTCATCCGGCAGGAAATGCACCTCGGTGCCGCGCCGGTCGGTCGGTCCGGTCACCTTCATCGGGGACGCTGTCACCGGACCATGATCCGACTGCATCGTCTGCACGATCCTGTCCTGCAGATCGCCGCGCCGAAATTCCTGAAAATGGGCGCTGCCCCCGCGCCGGATCGTCAGGCGCAACCACTCGGACAGCGCGTTGACGCACGACACACCCACACCGTGCAAGCCGCCTGAAACTTTGTAGCTGTTCTGATTGAACTTGCCGCCGGCGTGCAGTTCGGTCAATGCAATTTCTGCCGCCGAACGCTTGGGTTCGTGCTTGTCGTCGAACTTGATGCCGGTCGGAATGCCGCGGCCGTTGTCCACCACAGAGATCGAATTGTCGGTGTGAATCGTCACGATGATGTCGTCGCAGTAGCCAGCCAGCGCCTCATCGACCGAGTTGTCGACCACTTCGAACACCATGTGATGCAGCCCAGTGCCATCGTGCGTATCGCCGATATACATACCGGGCCGCTTGCGCACCGCCTCCAAGCCTTCAAGAATCTGAATGCTGCTGACGCCATAGTCAGCCCGGCCGTCGAGCTGAGGCAAATTCATTGGTTGATCTGGAACTGCAGACATTGCTTTTTCTTGCTCAGATTCTCATCGGCATTACGACGTACTTGAACTTGTCGGAATTCGGCATGGTTATCAGAGCACTGCCTAAAGAATCGCCGAGCGAGAAGCTGACTTCGTCGTTTTTCAGATTGGCAAGCACATCCAGTAGATAGTTGACGTTGAAGCCAATATCAAGAGACTCGCCCTGGTAGCCAATCTCTAATTCTTCCTGCGCGTCTTCCTGATCTGCATTCGTCGAATTGATCTTCAGAGTGCCGTCGCCGAGCAGCATGCGCACCCCCTTGAACTTATCGGTGGTCAAAATCGCCGCGCGCTGCAGGGCGTGCATCAAGTCTTCACGATTTATGGCGAACACCTTGGTGTTGGCGGCCGGCACGACGCGCTGGTAATCGGGAAACTTGCCCTCCACCAGTTTCGATATCAGCTCGATGTCGCCGAAGCTGAACTTCGCTTGATTGGCCGCCATCTGCACTCGTACCGGATCATCGGAATCGGGAAGCAACCGCGACAATTCAAGGATGGTCTTGCGCGGCACGATCGCTTCGATTTTGTTCGACGCGTCGTCCTTGCTGACCTCGGCCAATGCCAGCCGGTGCCCGTCGGTGGCCACCGCACGCACCGTCGTGCCGTCGACCACCAGCAGCATGCCGTTCAGGTAGTAGCGAATGTCCTGCTGCGCCATTGCAAAATGAACCATGCCGAGCAGGTACTTCAGCGTTGCTGAAGACAACGAAAAATCGGCGGTGAACTCGGCTTGCGCTACCGTCGGAAATTCTTCTGCCGCCAGGGTTTGCAGATTGAACCGGCTCTTGCCGCTGGCAACCGCCATTTTCTTGTTCGTGAGCGACAGTTGCACGTCGGCATCCGGCAGCGCCCGCAAAATGTCGACCAGCTTGCGCGCTGCAATCGTCGTCGCCGCGGTTTCCTTGCCGGCGCCGATATCAGCACTGGTCTGAATCTGGATTTCAAGATCGGTCGCGGTGAACGAAACCTTCTCGCCATCCTTGCGTACCAGGATGTTGGCGAGAATCGGCAGCGTCTGACGGCGTTCGACGATACCGGCGACCACCTGCAGCGGTTTCAGCAACGCATCACGACTGGCATTGACGAGTTGCATTCTTATATCCTTTTCATACTCTTCTTAGTAGATAACAAGTAATAAAGCAGCACCGATCGGGGGACAAGCTCGACGAATGCCGCTGCATCAAGCACTTGTCAACGCTGCATTGCTGTGGACAAGATAGCTGCAAGGGTGTGCGATAGCAGTGGATGGAAAGGACAACTCCTGCGCGCCGTCGCAAGTTGGCGATACTGTCCACAACTGTCCCCAGGCAGGTACACAGCTGTCCACAGCCTTTGTGCGGCTATCAACGTCTTTGTACAAATCACTGCAAAAGCGATGGGCGCTGTGATGGTGCATGGGATTTCTTCAGCCTTTGAGCGTTTGCTCGAGTACGTGCAGCGCGTGATTCATTTCCGGATTCTTGGTGCGTTCGCCACTGATTTTGCGGACCGCATGCAACACGGTGGTGTGATCACGCCCGCCGAACAACTCACCGACCTCGGGCAGGCTTTTTTGCGTCAGTTCCTTCGCCAGATACATCGCAACCTGGCGCGGCAGCGCAATCGCGCTCGGCCGGCGCTTACTGTACATATCGGCTACTTTTATCTTGTAGTAGTCCGCGACCGTGCGCTGGATCAGCTCAACGGTGACCTGCGCGGTCGACGCCGACAACAGGTCCCGTAACGCTTCACGCGCCACGTCGACGGTGATGACTCTGCCGTGAAATGATGAATACGCCATTACTTTGCGCAGCGCGCCTTCGAGCTCGCGCACATTGCTGCGCAGATTCTTGGCAATGAAAAACGCAACGTCTTCTTTCAGCTGCGCGCCTTCGACTTCGGCTTTCTTGAGCAAAATGGCCACGCGCATTTCTAGCTCGGGCGGCTCGATCGCAACCGTCAACCCGGAGGCGAAGCGCGACACCAGCCGATCTTCCATATCCTTCAGTTCCTTCGGATAGGTATCGCTCGTGATGATGATTTGCTTGTGGCCCGCTACCAGAGCCTCGAACGCATAGAAAAATTCTTCCTGCGTGCGGGCTTTTCCGGCGAAAAACTGAATGTCGTCGATCAGCAGCAGATCGAGCGAGTGGTAATAGCGCTTGAAGTCATCGAACGCCTTGCGCTGGTAAGCGCGCACCACGTCACTGACGTACTGCTCGGCATGGATGTAGCGGACCTTGGCGCCGCGCGCGCGTGCCAGCACGGCGTTGCCCACAGCGTGCGTCAGATGAGTCTTGCCGAGGCCGACACCACCGTATAAAAACAGCGGGTTATACGAGCCGCCGAGGTTTTCAGCGACCTGCATCGCCGCCGCACGCGCCAGCTGATTGGCTTTTCCTGTGACGAACGTATCGAATGTCAAGTTCGGGTTCAGTCGCGCGCGTTCCAGTTGCTCGTTGACGGGCGCCGCTGCAGCAGAAAGGCGCGCCGTACCGGACGCCACCGGCGCGCCGTTACCAACGGTGCTGCTGAGCGGGAAGTCAACGGCGGGGACCTCCGCGTAAACGGTCCCATCGAGGGCAAAGACAATCGAAACCGGGCGTTGCATCACGCGCGCCACTACGCCGGCAATCTGCTCGGAAAATTGCGATCGAATCGCATCGAGCTTTAGCCGGTTGGGGGCGGAAATTGTCAAAGTAGCGGTCGACTCGTCGAAGTCGAGCGCTTTGAGCGGTTTGATCCAGGCCGAATATTGTTGCGGTGTTAGCTCGCTTTCAAGTAGCCGCGAGCAGTCATTCCAGAGATGCATCATTAACGTCCGTGCCCCGCGGCTAGCTTTTTCTTTGTACTGAGAAAGCCGGTCGCCCGCGCGCTATTGGCACGCGCGTCAACGACGTCGCTTTCACCCGGTCGCGATGGTGCAGTTGTGCGCGCATTCTCTAAATCAAACAAGAATATCGAGAACGGAACGCGCCGTGCATTGCCACCGACTAAGGTCCGAATTCTACCCATGCCGACGTGCGTTATCCACAGCTAATCGCGTTTGCGGCCAATCAATTAACGCGGCGCAGCGCGCACGACGGCTTGCATTCGGTCGTTTGACAGCGCTTGACCCAATCGCGTCTAATGACGCGCTTTTCGCGAGCTGATTTGGCAAGCCGGCTTTGCGAACGAACTCAGCGCGAATTCACGCGAAGAATCATACGTAGATAGAGAGTGCGATGGCCACCAAACGAACTTATCAACCCTCCAAGGTCAAGCGCGCTCGAACGCATGGTTTCCTGGTGCGCATGCGCTCACGCGGCGGCCGCGCGGTGATTGCCGCACGTCGCGCCAAGGGTCGCCACCGTCTGGCGGTCTGACTTGGCGCACGGGTTCGCACGCCAACCGTAGCACGCCGGGTTGCGCGTTGTCCGCTGGACGGCGGTAACGGCGCCGCGAGTGAGAATGGCCTATGGGTTTGCCTCGGCGCGCCGCCTTAGAACGCCATCTGAATATGCAGAGCTGTTACGTGCGCCTCGTGAGCGATCGATTCGGGCCGCGCGTCAAATTATGTCGATCAACGCGGCGTGGAGTGCACCCGGAATGAACGGTGCGGGCAGCGCGGCGGTTCGCTTCGGCGTTACGGTCGGAAAGCGTAGTGCACGGCGCGCGGTCGACCGAGCACTGGTAAAGCGAATAGTTCGCGAAGCCTGTCGACTTCAGGGCAGCGCCTTTGACCATTGTGCAGCGCATGCGCGCGTCCGCATCGATATCGCGTTGCGCCTGAAGACGCCGATGGTCGACGCGCAGGGCAAAGTGCTTGCAATGTCGCAGTGGCGACGTCAAGTGCGCGTCGAAGCCGACACCTTGCTGGGCCATGTTCTGAGCGAACTGACGATGCGGTTGGGTGCGGGCGTCTCGGCTGCGTCGCGTGAATAACGAAAGAAGGTGCAGCAATGAAAGATGGCAACTAAATGATCAGGACGTTGCTGCTGGCGATCATTCGCAGCTATCGATACCTACTGTCGCCGTGGCTTGGGAACAGTTGTCGCTTCTGGCCGACGTGCTCCGAATATGCAACGCAGGCGATTCAGCATCATGGCGCGCTACGTGGTAGCTGCCTGATGCTGGCGCGGCTGGCGCGCTGTCACCCGTACAGTGCTGGCGGCGTCGACCCAATGCCGCTTCAGTTTGGCTGGCGCTGCTTCTGTTCCAATGCTGCGCCAGCGCGGCGCGCCTCGACTAACTCAATTGAATCCGATCATGGGCACTGATATACAACGCACCATTTTGTTGGTGTTTTTCGGCCTTTCTGTTTTTCTGTTGTGGAACAAGTGGCAGGTTTATAACGGGCGCCAGCCGATGCTCGGTGGAGCGCCGACGCAGGAACAACCTGCGGTGACCACGGGTGTTCCAGCGGCGCCCAAAGTGGCAGACAGCGCGACAGTGCCACAGGCGACGACCCCCGCTGCGGTTCCGGCGCCGGCGACCAGCAGCGCGCCGTCGGAAACAGTCAAAGCCCCAGCCGTTGTGATTCAGACCGATTTGATGCGCGCATCGATCGATCCGTTGGGCGCGGTCGTGTCTCGCGTCGAGCTACTTAAGCAGCCGGTCGCGCCCGACTGGACCGCCAGCGGGTTAATCGGCCTGGTCACGGGCAAGCAACACGATCCGAATGCAACGACGGTGCTGTTTGAAGTCGGCCCCAATCGAGTCTATGTCGCACAGAGCGGCTTGATCGGCGGCGACTTTCCAAACCACAGAACGCCCTATAAGTGGGCGGGCGGTCCGTTGGAGTTGAAGCCCAGCGAAGATCGGCTCGACGTTCGTTTTAACGCCGAAAGCGGCGGCGTGCGGGTTATCAAGACATACACATTTCATCGCGGCCGCTACGACGCCGAGGTCAAGCACGAGATTGTCAACCTGACCGACAAGCCGCTTTTGCCTTCGATCTATCTGCAGCTCACGCGCGACGGCAACAAGCCAGACGGCGAATCGGCGCTGTATTACGTGTACACCGGCCCGGCGGTTTACACCGAACAGGGAAAATTTCGCAAGATCGAATTCTCGGAAATCGAAAAGAACAAGGTGCAGTTGCCAAAGACGGCTGACACCGGCTGGATCGGAATGATCCAGCACTATTTTGTTTCTGCATGGGTGCCGCCTTCGGGCGTCAATCGCGAGTACTACGCGCGCAGCGTCGAAAAGAATCTGTATTCGATCGGCAGCATCGTCGGGCTGCCGCCCCTGGCCGCAGGAGCGACGGTCAGTTCACAGTCGACGTTGTACGTCGGGCCGCAGGATCAGGACGCGCTGGCGAAAATCGCTCCCGGTCTCGATCTGGTGGTTGACTACGGATGGCTGACGCTGCTGGCGCAGCCGATTTACTCGCTGCTGTCGTTCCTGCACGGGGTCGTCGGCAATTGGGGGTGGGCGATCGTGTTGCTGACGGTGTTGATCAAGGCGGTGTTCTACCCGCTGTCGGCGGCGAGTTACAAGTCGATGGCCAAGATGAAGGAAGTCAGCCCGCGGATGATGAAGGTGCGCGAACAATATGGCGACGACCGGCAGAAAATGAACGTTGCCATGATGGAGCTCTACAAGACGGAGAAGATCAATCCGCTCGGCGGCTGTCTGCCGATCCTGGTGCAGATTCCCGTGTTCATCTCTCTTTACTGGGTGCTGCTGGCAAGTGTGGAGATGCGCAATGCCCCGTGGATCTTGTGGGTGCAGGATCTTGCGACGCCCGATCAGTGGTTCATTTTGCCGGTGCTGATGATGGGAACGATGTGGATTCAGTACAAGCTCAATCCCACGCCGCCCGATCCAGTGCAGGCGCGGGTGATGATGTTGATGCCGCTGATCTTCGGCGTGATGTTCTTCTTTTTTCCGGCGGGCCTCGTGCTTTACTGGCTGACCAACAATATTTTGTCGATTACGCAGCAGTGGTATGTCACGCGCCAGATCGCAAACGCTAGACGTCCCGGTTAGCATTTGCGCGATGCCGGTTGAACAGCAGAAAAATCGGCCACAGCCAGATGCTGGCCGCCCACAGCAGCACGCGCGAGATCGATAGCCGGCCCGACGCTCGATCGCCTTCGCCGCGGTGCGCAAGCATGAACATAATCACGGCGCCGATGAGCAGCCACAGCACAAAGCCGGCGTAAACGAGCGCGCGCGTTTGATACGCGTCACCGATTTGTCCCGCCACCATCGCTGCGACCGGGATCGACAACACGACAGCGATCAGCACGCCGGCTAGCGGCGCACCATATTGCGTGAGGGGATCGTTTTCCGGCATCGTCGCTGATTGTCGAACTGCCGCATTTTGCGCCGTCGCTGCATCGGGCACCGACCGTACACTGCCTCGCGTGACGGCTGATATTCCGATCGTTGCAATTGCAACCGCGCCCGGCCGTGGCGGTATCGGCATCGTGCGCGTCTCCGGCACGACGATCGCTGCGGTCATCGAGGGCGTTCTGGGTCCGCGCGCGAGCCAACTGGTACCGCGCCGCGCTTTGTACGCACCGTTTCTTAATGATTGCGGCGCCGAAATCGACCGTGGTATCGCGCTTTATTTTCCGGGACCACATTCGTACACCGGCGAGAACGTCCTCGAGCTGCAGGGCCACGGGGGACCGGTCGTGCTGCGCATGCTGGTCGCGCGTTGCTTGCAGGTCGGAGCAGAGATTGGCCTGCGGATCGCAGAGCCCGGCGAATTTACGCAGCGAGCCTTCTTAAACGAGCGGCTCGATCTCGCGCAGGCCGAAGCAGTGGCTGATTTAATTGACGCGTCTACTGAAACTGCGGCGCGCGCCGCAGTGCGTTCACTCTCCGGCGAGTTTTCGCGCCGCGCGCACGCTTTGACTGCGGCGTTGACCGAGTTGCGGATGCTGGTCGAAGCGACGCTTGATTTCCCGGAAGAAGAGCTCGATTTTCTGCAAAAGTCCGACGCTAACGGACGGCTCGAGCGAGTTCGCGCCGAGCTCAATCAGTTGCTTAGGCATGCGCAACAAGGCGCCGTGCTGCGCGATGGAATGAACGTCGTGCTGGTCGGGGCGCCCAACGTTGGCAAATCCAGTCTGCTCAACGCGCTGGCTGGCGTCGACGTGGCGATCGTTACGTCCCAACCTGGCACCACCCGCGACCGGATCTCGCAGCAGATCAGCGTCGACGGCATCCCGCTCAACGTTATCGACACCGCCGGATTGCGCGCCGCGATCGATGAAGTCGAGCGGCTCGGCATTGCACGCACACTGGCTGAGATCGAACGCGCTGACGTCGTGCTTCATATAGTCGATCAAACGCAGACGGACAACGACAGCGCGGTATTACAGAACGTGCAACAGCGTTTGCCGCGCGCGGTGCCGCTGTTGACGGTTCACAACAAGATCGATCTGGTACCCACGGCAGCGCGCGTTTTAAACGATCACGTCTACTTGTCGGCGCAAACAGGCGTCGGGCTCGACCTGCTTCGCAATGAGCTCAAGCGCGTCGCCGGATGGGAGCAGCAAACTTCGGGTGAGTCCCTGATACTGGCGCGCGAACGGCATCTGCAGGCGCTGTCAATCGCGCGCGATCATCTGGCGCTTGCCGCAGATCACATTGGGCGCCGCGACGCTGCGCTTGATCTGTTGGCCGAGGAATTGCGGTTGGCAGGCGGAGCGATCGGCGCAATCACCGGGCAGGTGACTGCCGACGACCTACTGGGTGTGATCTTCAGCCGCTTTTGCATCGGCAAATAACCTGGCGATTTTCGGGACAGGCTTAGCGATTTTCGGGACCAAAGAGCTCGGGTTCGGCTTCGGCGATGCCGCGCAAAAAGTCCCACACCACCCTCACGCGGCGCAGCGCGAACATGTCGATGGGCGCCGCGAGCCACAACACCCGCGCGATCCACATTTCGGCCGGCAATACCCTGATCAACGAGGTATCGGGATACAACAGATAGCGCGCCAGCATGCCGAGCCCGAGCCCGCAGCGAATCGCTTCGTACTGCGCTTGCATGCCGGTGGCGGCAAATACCCGCTGCGGACTAAGGCCCAGCTCGT
>JACCZX010000080.1 GCA_013695705.1 Burkholderiaceae bacterium
GGTTGGCGTAGATCTCGCCCATGAAGGCGGGAACTTCGGCCAGCGTCGGGGTGTTGGTGGCGGGACGCGCGGCGGTCTCACCGACCCAGCCAGACGCGGTGCCGCGCTGGTTGACGAGCTTCTTGTAATCGGTCGTTCCGACCTGGACGACATCGCACAGCGAACGCATCGGGGACAGGTTGACCAGGAGCGCGGTGATGTTGCGGTCGATGTCTTCGGGCAGCGCGAATCCGCCGTCAGCGGCGACGCCGATCGACAGGGCCTTGGCCTCGATCTCCTGCAAGCCCGCATCGCGGCCCTTGCGCATGAACGATCCGAACGCCTTCTTGTGCTCGGCCTTCACGCCATCGCGCGGGTCGGCGTTGTCGCTGCCCTTGCGGTTGATCGCGGCGGCGAGCTTGTCCATCGACGCCTTAACGCCGTCGAGGTCGGCATTGATCTTGCTCAGCTTGGTTTCGGTTTCGCCGCTGGACTTGCCCAGCTTGGCGACTTCGGCTTCCTTGGCGTCGACCACGCTACGCAGCGCGGCAACGGCCTTGCCCTGCTCGTCGAGCAGGCTCTTGATTTCATCGGACATGATTCTGGAACTCATCCTTTCAGGATGCGGAGGTTGTTGCGGATGCTCTCTTTGATCGCCTCTTCATCCGCATCCCGCGGATCGATCGCCTTATAGCCCGACGCGAGCAGCGCCTTGGCTTGAGTGATCGACAGACCTGCATCCCGCAGGCACGTTTCTAGGTCGCGCTTCGTAAAGTTGTCGGGCAGGCGGATCGCGGTTTTCACCGACGACACGGTCGCCTTTGGGTTCATCGGGAACGGCGTCGGGCTGACTTCATGAAGCTCAACCTGCAGCAGCGTGCGGGTGTTCTTCTTGTCGTCGAACTCGGCCTTCTTGGTCACGTAGCCGATCGACAGCCCCTTGGCGCCGCGGCCCTTGAGCATCAGGTACGCCTGCTCGGCCTTGGGAATGCCCTTGCCGATCCAGAGCTTGCCGCGCATGCGCAGCCCGCGCTTGTCCTCAGCCATGTCGAGCCAGTCGCCGACAGGTTCGTTGCTGTCGTGGCTGAACAGCATCGCCGGCATGGTGCCGGCCTTGCCGTGGTCAGCGATCGTCGCCGCGAACGCGCCCTTAGCGACGATGTCGCCGCCCAGGTCGACGTTGCCGAACGTCGAGCCGTAGCCCTCGAACTCGCCGGTCGCTTCGTCGAGCGACTTAAGCTCAAACGCAACGCAGGCGGACTTGTGTTCGAGAACTTCGGGCATGGCTGCTATTCCTGTACGTTGAAGACGGTCGCGCATCGACAGTTGATGACTTGCTCAGGCGGACCAGACGGGTCGCCGGGATACGCCATCGGTGCGCCGCCGATCGTGAACGTGCCGTCGAATCCGACTTCTTGCGCGTTGGCTTCGACGTGGTCGAGGCGCGTGTGCTCGTCTTCGACGCTGACCCACTGCTTGTTCAGCGCGAGTCCGAGCGAGCCGGCCGCTTCGTTGGTCGCCGCTTGCGTAGCGCCGTGCACCTCGGTCGCGGCGATCGTCTGCGCGCGAAGCGAGTTCAGCCCGCTGTCCTCGACATCGCGCGCGATGTCGGCCCAGGTCGCGCCGTCGCGTAGCCCGACCGTGACCTTGCGGCGAATGATGTCGTCCGTCGTCTCAGCGACTTGCGCCGCGCGACGGTTGATGATGTGCCCGAGCTTCGGCCACAGGTCCGCCATAACGGCCGCCGCTTCAATCGACAGCGCCGGCACGCGCGGATCGTCCTTGCGCTCGCCAACGATCCGCGCCGACTTGCTGACGGCGTCGGCTACGCGGGTGATGAACGCGCGGGCGACGATGCGGTAGTGCCTGGCAAAGATGGACGCGAGCCGCCTGCGGTGCTCGACCATGTGGTCGGAAACCGCGTGCTGCGTGCGCGCCTCTTTCGCCGCGGCCTTCGCCACGCGCGCGAACTCGGCGCGTAGCTGCTTGACGAACGGGCGCTCCAGCGTCAGCGACAGGCGAACCTGCTGCGCGGCCTCACGCTTGCGCGCTGACTCAGTCCGCAGATTCAGCATCGCCATATGCCAGGCGGGCCAGTTCCGCCGCGGTCTTCGCACTCATGCCCTGCGCTTGCAGTGACTTGGCCATGCCGGCCTCGTCGTCGTCGGGCTTGGGCTTGGCGCCCGGCGCCGCTGCGGGCTTGCCGAATCCGCCGCCCATCA
>JACCZX010000092.1 GCA_013695705.1 Burkholderiaceae bacterium
CATCAACGGCAGCGTCAGACCTTTGGTAGGCAACAGGCCGGTGGCCACGCCGATGTTGATGAATGTTTGCACGCCGATCCAGAGACCAACGCCTTGCGCAACCAGGCCAGCGAAGGTGCGCTCGAGCGCGATTGCCTGCCGCCCGATTTCAAATGCGCGCTTTATCAACCAATAGAAAAGCACGACGACGGTGACCACACCGACCATGCCCAACTCCTCGCCAAGCACCGCCAGAATGAAATCGGTATGGGCTTCCGGCAGATAGTGCAATTTCTCGACGCTCCCGCCGAGTCCGACACCAAACCACTCACCCCGCCCAAAGGCAATCAAGGAATGCGACAACTGGTACGCCTTGCCGAGCGCATTGCTTTCCGACCACGGATCGAGATACGCAAAGATTCGTTCGCGTCGCCACGGCGAGAGCCAGATAACCAGCATGAACACGGATGCCAGCGCGGCGGTAATGCCGGCGAACAACCGTCCATTGACACCGCCCAGGAACAGGATGCCCATGCTGATCGCAACGATTACCCCGAACGCGCCCAAGTCGGGCTGCAGCAGCAGCGCGACGCCGATCGCGCCCATGACCAGCGCCATCGGCAGAAATCCTTTGGCGAAGTGATTCATGTAGTCCTGTTTGCGAACCGTAAAGTTGGCGGCGTAGAGAACGCAAGCGATCTTCATCAACTCAGACGGCTGCAGGTTCAACAAGCCGAGCGGTATCCACCGCTTGGCGCCGTTGACGCCTTTTCCCACACCCGGGATCAGCACCACGACCAGCAAAGCGAAGGCGCCGACAAACAAGAGCGGCGCCAGCCGCTGCCACATAGCGATCGGAATTTGCAATGCGATCGCCCCCGCACAGAATGCAATGCCGAGTGACAACAAATGCCGCATCAGAAAATGTGTCGGCGCGACGCTGTAGCGTGGAGAATCCGCCAGCGAAATCGAGGCCGAGTAGACCATCACGGTACCGATCAATATCAAAGCCAAAGCCACCGCGATCAGCGAGCGGTCGATCGCCGGCAGCGCAGCGGGGCGGGCATCGGAAAGCGGCAGGCTACTGAGGCCGGTGACAGAGCCGGCGAAAGCAAACGCTGCGTTGTTTCGCAGGCCGCGTCGAGACGATCGTTTGCTTTTAAACGCAGCGAACAACGCGCTCAGCATGGGTGTCCCGCTTCAAGGGTCAACTCGCGCACCGCCATGGCAAATATTTCGCCGCGATGCACGTAGTTGCGGAACATGTCGAAGCTCGCGCACGCGGGCGAGAGCACTACTGCGTCGCCATGGCGCGCGTGTTCCGCCGCGATTGCGACTGCTTGCTCGAGCGTTTGCGCGTCGACCAAGGGGACACCGAAAACGCAATGCTCGATGGCGTCGCGAATCAGCGGGGCATCGCGGCCAATCAATATTGCCGCCCGCGCGTGGCGCGCAATCGGCTGCGCCAGAGGCGAAAAATTCTGGCCTTTGCCGTCGCCGCCCAGAATAACGACTACTTTTTTGCCCTCAGCGCCCAGGCCCTCGAGCGCAGCTACGCTGGCGCCGACGTTCGTGCCTTTACTGTCATCGTAGTAATCGACGCCGTCGCGGTTCGCAATTAGCTGCAACCGATGCGGTTCACCAGCGTAACGGCGCAGCGCGTGCATCATCGGCGCCAACTGGCAGCCGATGGCGCGTGCCAGCGCCACGGCGGCCAGCGCATTTAATGCGTTGTGTCGCCCGCGTACGGCGAGCGCATCGGCGGGCATCAATTTATGAATTAGCAACTGCTGCTGCGGGTCAGATATTGGCGCCGCCGGCTCCGACGCCTTTCTTCTGCGCGACAGCACACTGACGTCTTCGGCCCACGCCAGCCACGCAATGCCCTGGTCAACGATGATTCCGTACGCGTCGCCCGCCGCTGGCGCATCGCCGCCGAACGTGATGACCTCTGAGTTTTTTTTCGCCAGCGCCGCGGTACGCGCGTCGTCGCGATTGAGCACTTGCACCGTCTTCGCCGCAAAGATGCGCGCTTTGTCTGCTACGTACTGACCCATGGATTCGTGCCAGTCGAGATGATCATCGGTAACGTTGAGTACCGCCGCCGCGTCACAGACCAGCGAGCGCGTAGTAGCCAGCTGGAAGCTCGAAAGCTCGAGCAGCCATATGTCGGGCAAATCATCTTCGGCTGATCGCGACCGCAGCGCATCGAGCGCGGCAGGAGAAATGTTGCCGGCAAGTTCAACCCTCTTGCCACTTGCCCGCATCATCAACCCGGCAAGGTGGGTGGTCGTCGTCTTGCCGTTGGTGCCGGTGATGCCGACTATCTGTGGAGCGTACCCACACTCGATCTTCAACCGCGCGAGTTCACGCGCAAACAGTTCGATCTCCCCGACCACTTCAATTTTTCGTCTGAACGCTGCCTTGACCAGCGGCGCTGCTGCCGATTTCGTCGGCGACAGCCCGGGGCTGAGTGCAAGCATCTGAATGTCTTCGAGCAGCGACAGCGAAAAATCCCCGGCGATGAATTCGACGTTTGCTTCATCGCAGAGCGCAGCGAGGTGAGGCGGTGCTGGCCGGGTATCGGCCACGCGCACCGCGCAGCCACGCGCCGTCAAATGGCGGGTCATCGCCAGTCCGCTGTCGCCGAGCCCGAGCACCAGAGCGCGCGACCCAATTGTCGAATCGATCATCGAATCTTCAACGTCGACAGGCCGACCAGCACCAGCATCATCGTGATGATCCAGAAGCGCACTACGACCTGCGTCTCCTTCCAGCCGGAGAGCTCGAAATGATGGTGCAGCGGCGCCATTCGAAAAATGCGGCGGCCGCCGGTCGATTTGAAGTACGTGACCTGCAGCATCACTGAGATCGTTTCGATGACGAACACGCCGCCCATGATGAACAACACGATTTCCTGCCGGGCGATCACCGCGATGGTTCCGAGTGCGCCGCCGAGCGCCAGCGCACCGACATCGCCCATGAAGACCTCTGCCGGGTAGGCGTTGAACCAGAGGAACGCGAGGCCGGCGCCGGCGATCGCCGCGCAGATGATCACCAGCTCACCCGCGCCAGGAATGTATGGAAACAGTAGATAGCGCGCAAAGTCCGCGCGGCCGACAACGTAGGCAAATACGCCGAGCGCCGAGCCAACCATCACGGTCGGCATGATTGCGAGCCCGTCCAGGCCATCGGTCAGGTTCACCGCATTACTGGTGCCAACGATCACCAGATACGACAGCACGATGAAGCCAAAGACACCGAGCGGATAAGCGATGTTCTTGAAAAACGGCACCAGCAGATCCGAGCGGGCCGGTAGATCGATGGTGAATCCCTGCATCACCCATTGCACCATCAGCTCGCCGATGCGGTCGGTTGACGGCGCAGCAATAGCGAACGCGAGATAGAACGATGCGGCCAGACCGATCGCCGACTGCCACGCGTATTTTTCGCGCGCACTCATGCCTTTCGGATTGCCATTCACGACTTTTCGATAGTCGTCGATCCAGCCGATCATGCCGAAGCCGAGCGTGACGATCAGCGTGACCCAGATGAATCGGTTCGACAGATCGGCCCACAGTAATGTTGTGATGACGATCGAGATCAGGATCAGCGCACCGCCCATTGTCGGAGTACCGGTCTTGGTCAAGTGCGATTGCGGCCCGTCCTGCCGCACCGCCTGCCCGATCTTCAGCGCAGCCAGACGCCGTATAACCCACGGGCCAGCCGCCAGCCCGATCAGCATCGCGGTAGCGGCTGCGAGCACCGCGCGCAAGGTCAGGTATGAAAAGACATTGAACGAGCGAATGTCGCGCGCCAGCCATTCGAACAATTCGTACAACATCAGTGTGCTTTTTCCAACGATTGCGCCCCTTCAAGGTGCTGCGATGTCAGCGCCTGCACCACCCGCTCCATCTGCATGAAGCGCGAGCCTTTCACCAGCAATGTTGCGTTGGTCAGCAAGCTCGAACGCAATGCTGCAACCAGCGAATCAACGTCGGTAAAGTGCATCGCATCCGCGCCAAATGCCTGCACTGCGTCGCGCATTAGCGGGCCGATTGCAAACAGCGCGTTGACGTCACGCGCGCGCGCATGCGCAACCACCTCGTGATGAAACTCGGGCCCGCGCGCCCCGACTTCGCCCATATCACCGAGCACCAGCACCCGTGGCGACGGTGACGCCGCCAGTAAGTCGATTGCAGCGAGTACCGAATCCGGATTGGCGTTGTAGCTGTCGTCGATCAGCCAGCCGTCGGCCGTTCTTAATCTGACGCCGCGGCCGGTCACCGGCCGCCATGCGTTCAATCCAACAACTATCGCATCGACGCTCACGCCAGCGGCGATTGAACACGCCGCTGCAGCGAGCGCGTTGCGAACGTTGTGCAGACCACCGGCCGCCAGCCGCACGTCGAGCACGCCGGCCGGCGTGGCCATAGAAATCGACACGCCGTTTTCTTCGTGACGACACGTAGCGGTGACAACGGCCGAGTGATCGAGTGCGAAATCGATGACGCGCCGCGTGCCCGACGCTTGGCGCCAGACCGCGGCCCACGCATCATCAGCCGGAAACACGGCGACTCCGTCGTCGGACAGCGCTGCGATCGACTCGCCATTTTCATACGCAGTCGCTTCGATCGACTGCAAGAACTCCTGATGCTCGCGCTGCGCGTTGTTGACCAATGCAACCGTCGGCTGCGCAAGTTCGGCGAGGTAAGCGATCTCCCCGGCGTGATTCATTCCCAACTCGAACACCGCTGCGCGATGTTGTTTCGATAGTTGCCATAACATCAGCGGTACGCCAATGTCGTTGTTTAAATTGCCGCGCGTTGCCAGCCGTGCTTTTTCACCGTACTCGGCGGCGAGGATCGCACCAATCATCTGCGTCACCGTGGTCTTGCCGTTGCTGCCGGTCACCGCAATGACCGGCAATGCAAATCGTGCTCGCCACGCAGCCGCAGCGAGGCCGAACGCGCGCTTGCTGTCGCTGACGATCACTTGCGGCATGTCGACGTCGACCGCCCGCTCGACCAACGCAGCGGCGGCGCCAGCGGCGCGCGCTCGTGCCACGTATTCATGGCCATCGAATCGCTCGCCGGTAAGCGCGACAAACAACGCGCCGGCAGCGAGCGTTCGTGAGTCGGTTGACACGCTGGAGAATCCGATGCGGCCATCACCACGAAATTCGGCTGACACCGTGCGCGCCAATTCGCTGACGGTCATCAACGCGCTCATTTGTGTCCCAACGACAGCGCGCGCCCGGACAACGCGGCGCGCGCTTCCAAGACATCGGAAAACGGCAGCTTCATGGCGCCGACGATCTGATAAGCCTCGTGACCCTTGCCGGCGATCAGCACAACGTCGGCGGGCGCGGCGGCGGAAATTGCGTAGCTGATCGCCTGGGCTCGATCAGTGATCGCTGTCAGGTTGCGGGCAGCGGCAGCGCCGGCCGCTATCTGCGCAACGATCACATCAGCATTTTCGGTGCGCGGATTGTCGCTGGTTACTACCACGACGTCTGCGCCATGTGCCGCTGCCGCACCCATCAACGCGCGCTTGCCGGCGTCACGGTCACCACCAGCACCGAACACGACCCATAATTTTCCGCCGCCAGTTAATTCGCCGCGCGCCTCGACCAGCGGCCGCAACGCTGACAGCGCTTGCGTCAGAGCATCCGGGGTGTGCGCGTAATCGATGACCGCGAGCGGAGCGTCGGGCAGCGCCACCTGTTGCATGCGACCCGGCGGCGCATCGAGTTGCGGCAGCGCCGCCACGGCACGCGCAAACTCGATGCCGCACGCGTGCATCACGCCGAGCACGCCCAATAGATTTTCGACGTTGAAGTTACCCACCAACGGTACTTCGACCGGAATAGCTTCGCCGTCGAACACGGCCTCGAACGCAAGCCCGCGCGCAGTGGCACGGATCGCGCGCGCGCTTAAACGATGCGTGACAGCGAGTGCGCTGGTCTCGCCGGTCGCTTCGGTGGCACTGTAGCCGATCACTGCGACGCCGCGCTTCATAAGCTTCGAAATAAGCCGGCGGCCGGCCGCGTCGTCAAGGTTGATGACCGCGTGCGCCAGCGTCGGCCAATCGAACAACAACGCTTTAGCGGCCTCGTAGTGCTGCATCGTGCCGTGATAATCGAGATGGTCGCGCGTCAGGTTGGTGAACAGCGCGACCTCAACCTTCATCCCATCCAACCTGCCCTGCTCGATCCCGATTGACGACATCTCCATGGCAATCGCCTGCGCGCCGGCGTCGAGTAGAGCGCGCACCTCGCGCTGCAGCGACACCGCGTCCGGCGTGGTTAAAGCGACTTCGGTCAGGGCTTGGTCAGGAAAGCCGGCACCGAGCGTGCCGATGACCGCGCAGCGCCGACCGGCTCGCGTCAGCAACTGCGCGATCCATTGTGTCGACGATGTCTTGCCGTTGGTGCCTGTCACGCCAATCGACAACAGATGTTCGCTTGGGTGACGATAGAAATTCGCGGCCAGCGGGCCGATCACGCGATCCAGATTTGTCACTGCGTGGACCGGAAGCGGCGAAGCAAATGCCCGCTCGTCCCAGCCCTCGCCCTCGACCAGCGCCGCGGCTGCGCCAGCGAGGGCGGCCTCGGGCAAAAAGTTGCGCCCGTCGGCGCGACTGCCGCGCAGCGCGATGAAAACGTCGCCGCGTTGCAGTCGCCGACTATCGAGATGCAGGTCTCGACGATCCGCGAAAACCGACGGTGCCACTTGGCGCAGCCAGCTCATTGCTTCGGTCGTTTTAGCGCGAGGTTCAACTGCGGATGCAATCACGGTGCTTTCCGCAATGCAACCATTTCTCTGGCTGACTCAGGCGGCGCATCGGGTGCAACCTGCAATGTGCGCAGCGCGCTGGCCGTGATTTGCGCAAACACCGGCGCTGCGACCTGGCCCCCGTAGTGCGCGCCGATCGGCTCGTCGATCATCACCGCAACGACGATGCGCGGATCCGATATCGGCGCGAAGCCGACGAACGACGCAACGTATTCGCGCACGTACTGGCCGTTTTTGATCTTGTACGCAGTACCCGTCTTGCCGCCTACGCGATACCCGGCGATGCGCGCTGCAGGCGCGGTGCCTTCAGGACCCACCGCCATTTCAAGCATCTTGCGCATCGCAAGTGCGGTTGTCGACGATATGGCGCGTACCGGAGTGGCCGTGGTGTCTGACTTCAGCAACGTCAGCGGCACCAACAACCCGTCGCTGGCAAACACTGAATACGCGCGGGCGAGTTGCACCAGCGTGACCGACACGCCGTGTCCATACGAAATGGTCGCCTGCTCGATCGGCCGCCACGTTTTCGCCGGCCGCAAGCGGCCCGCTACTGCTCCCGGAAAATCGAGGCGCGGCGCCTGACCAAAACCCACTTCGGTGTACGTTTCCCACAGCGTTTGCGCCGGCAAATCGAGCGCGATCTTGGCGGTGCCGACATTGCTCGACTGTGCAACCACTTCTTCGACCGTCAGCACGCCGTGCGGCTTCGAATCGCCGATGGTGCGATTGCCGATCGTCAGGCGTCCGGGGGCGGTCTGAATGCGTGTGTCCGGTTTTATCTTTCCCGCCTCGAGTGCAGCCGCGATCGAGAACGGCTTCATCGTCGAGCCCGGCTCGAACGTGTCGGTCAGCACGCGATTGCGAATAGCATCGCCGGCCAATCGTCCGCGCAGGTTGGGATCGAAGCTCGGCAGATTGGCCAGCGCCAGTATTTCGCCGGTCTTGACGTCGAACACGATCGCCGCCCCGGCTTTGGCACGATGTTTATCGAGCGCGGTTTTCAACGCCGCATGCGCGATGTACTGGACGCGGTTGTCGATCGACAGCGCGAGATCTTTGCCATCGAGCGGCTCGCGCAGCCAGGCGTCTTCGACCACGCGACCGAGACGATCCTTGATCACGCGCCGGCTGCCCGCACGACCGGCAAGCTGGCGTTCGTGCGCGAGCTCGATACCTTCCTGCCCGCGATCTTCAACGTTGGTAAACCCGATCACGTGGGCGTTGGTCGCGCCCTCTGGATAGTGACGCTTGAATTCGCGCGTCGAATGAATGCCCGCGATCTTGAGCGCCGCGATGCGGTCTGCGTCATCGGCGTCGACCTGGCGGCGCAGATAAACGAAAGTGCGATCTTCATCGGCCAACCGTCGCTTCAGTTCGCTGACGTTCATCTGCAGCAACCGCGCAAGCGTGTTCAACTGCTCGGGTACGGCATCGACGTCTTCGGGAATTGCCCAGATTGCGCGTGCAGGCACTGACGAAGCGAGCACAACCCCATTGCGGTCGGTGATCCGGCCGCGCGTCGCAGGGATCTCGAGTGTGCGTGCATAACGTGCCTCGCCCTGGCGCTGCAGAAAGTCGGTCGATGCGCCGCCCATCAAATAAAACGTGCGACCTGCGAGAGCGACGAAGCAGACGAACAATACGAACAGCATCAGCTTCGAGCGCCACGCGGGCAATGCGACTGTGAGCAGCGGATTGGCGCTGAAGCTAAGGCGGTCGGAACGCTCGCGCCTCGATTTGCGCGCGCGCCTCGAATCCGCGGCCCAAGCGGTCGATGACTTTTTCATTTCAACGTCTGCATCGGCGGTAAGTTAAGAAAGATCGTGCGGCTGGCGTCGACTGGTTTCAAACCAATCTTGCGCGCCGCTGCCTCAACGTGCGCCGGCTGCGAGAGACGCGCCTGTTCGATCCGCAGGCGGTCGTAATCGACGTCGAGCCGCTTCGCATCGAGCTGCGCTCGCTCAAGGTCGATGAACATCGAACGCGATCGATGCTGCGCAGTGACCAGCGACAACGCCGAAGCGAACAGCAGGAAGCCAAGCAGCATTAAAAAGCCGCGCCGAATCATCGAGCCGACTCCAGCCCCTGCTTAAAACCTGCTGGGGCAAGCCATGGTTCAGCAGTGCGCTCTGCCACCCGCATCACCGCGCTGCGCGCGCGTGCGTTGGCGGCGACTTCTGCGTCATCAGGCAGCACACGCGCGATCGCAGCGAGCCGTGCGCGCGGCAACTGATCGGCACGCAGCGGCAAGCGACGCTCGAGCACCGACAGGCGCTCCGGACGGCTATGCGCTTCGATGAAACGCTTGACGATCCGATCCTCGAGCGAATGAAAACTTAGGACCACCAGCCGCCCGCCGGTCGACAACAACGAAGCTGCTTGTTCCAGCACTAGCGCCAGTTCCTCAAGCTCTTGATTGATGTAAATCCGTAAAGCCTGAAAGGTTCGCGTGGCCGGATGCTGACCCGCATCCTTTTTGCTCCTGACGACCGCGTGCATGACCAGCCGCGCAAGCTCGGCGGTCGTCGATAGCGGCCCGTACCCGCTCGGTCCGCCATCCGCGCGGCGAGCAACAATCGCCTTTGCAATCGATGCAGCAAACCGTTCTTCCCCATAGTCACGAATCACTCGCGTCAGTTCTTCGACCGACGCGTACGCCAGCCACTGTGCAGCGGTTTGGCCGCGTGATGGATCCATGCGCATATCGAGCGGTCCGTCGGCACGCCAGGAAAACCCGCGCGTGTAATCGTCGATCTGCGGCGAGGAAACGCCGAGATCGAGCAGCACTCCATGCACGTGCGTGATCGACATTGCTTCGAGCGTGCCGCGCAGGCGTGAAAAAGCTGTGTGTTCGATGTGAAACCGCGAATCGTCGATCGACTTTGCCGCGTCGACCGCCTGCGGGTCGCGATCGAGCGCCACCAACCTGCCGCGCGGCCCCAGTCTGTCGAGAATCAATCGTGAGTGGCCACCGCGGCCGAAGGTCGCATCGACGTAGATGCCGTTGACGTCGCTCAGCAGATAGTCGGCAGCTCGAATCCCAAGAACCGCAATGTGCGCGTGAGCGCTCGACGAAGACAACAACGCTCGCCCTCATCCCGTGCAACAAAACCGCGACTGCGTGTACGTCAGTTGCGTGCCGTTGTCCGCGCGAAATCGTCTGGCTCCGCCAGCGATTTCACGCTCACTAACCAGACAAAAGTAGGTGTGCACTTTTGTCTGCTCCTAAAACGTAAAGCCCGCGGCTGATTCGGGCAGGCCGTTGGCTAGCGCAGCGCGCTCATGCTCGGAGAGCCGCGCCGCATCCCATAACTCGAAGTGCGCGCCCATGCCCAACAACATCAAGTCACGCTCGAGTTGCGCAGCCGCTCGCAGCTCGGTCGGCACCAGCACGCGACCGGCGCTATCGAGATCGACATCGGTGGCATTTCCAAGCAACAGACGCTGCAGCGCGCGCGCCGAAAAAGGCAACTGCGCAATCTGTTCGCGTCGTGCGTCCCACGCGGGGCGTGGATAAATCAGCAGGCAGCCATCAGGATGGCGCGTGACCGTAAGCCTGCCGTCGCAACTCGCGGCGAGCGAGTCTCGATGCCGGCTTGGCATCGAAAGCCGGCCTTTCCCATCGAGCGTAAGTTGCGATGCCCCTTGAAACACAGCGTCCCCTGTGAGCTGGCGCATGCCGCGAAGCCCGTAGCCCACTATTTCCCACTTTTTGACACCGCGGACTGTACGGCGAAGCGAAACATGCGGTCAAGTGAATTGCGGGGATTTTTTAATGTTCACAAGCACTTAGGGGATGTTTATAAAAACAGTCGCGAGGCCGAATTGCGAGCGAAAAGAAGCACATAGCATTCGCTTTCGATGTGGACTGTCACGGAGTGCGCTGCGACTCACGCAATTCCGTTCGATCGGCCAGGATCAGGCGCGCATGGCGTTGATAAGTGAGGTATGCCCAGAGCCAATCAACCAAGGTGGTAATGCGATTGCGAAAACCTATCAAGAAAAAAATGTGCACGAAGAGCCACGTCCACCACGCGGGCAAACCCGAAAGCCGCAAATCTCCGGGCAACACCGCGACCGCAGCTTTGCGACCTATCGTCGCTAGCGCTCCGCGATCGCGATAACGAAATGGTGCAAACGTTGATGCGCGCGACCCTTTTTCACCCACTCGCTGTGCGATGGCACGCGCTGCGTACGCGCCCATTTGTTTTGCCGCATACGCAACACCCGGCACCGCCATACCGTCTTGCTTTATCGACACCAGATCTCCGACGACAAAGATTGAATCAAATCCCTCGATCTGAAGCGTTGGTGCGACCAGTACGCGGCCGATCTTGTCGAGCGCGCCAGGCAGAGTCCGCGCCAGCGGCGTGGCTTGTACGCCCGCCGCCCACAACACCGTGCGCGCCTCTATTCGTTTGGATTTTGCAGAGATCTCACATGTGCCGAGGGTTCGATCGTTCATTTCGATCGAAACACCCGCTGCATCGACTGCGGTTACGCGCGCGTTGAGTTCAACTTCGACGCCAAGCCGCTGCAATTGTTGCTCGGCTTTGAGCGACAAACTCTTGGGATACGTGTTCAAAACACGCGCGCCGCCTTCCAGCAATAACACCCTTGCATGCGATGGATCGATGGTTCGAAATTCATCGGTCAACGTATGCCGCGCGATCTCTGCCAGCGTGCCGGCGAGCTCGACGCCTGTTGGACCGCCGCCGATGACTGCGAAAGTCAGCCACGCCGCACGCTCCTGCACATCGGCCACACGCTCGGCGCGCTCGAACGCGAATAAAATGCGGCGCCGTATCTCGAGCGCGTCGTCGAGCGTCTTTAGCCCGGGCGCGTGCTGCGCCCAGTCGTCGTTGCCGAAATACCAGTGTGTCAATCCGGTGGCAACGATCAGATAGTCGAAACCGATTTCAGCATCGACCAAAATCACTTTCTGATTTACCGCGTCGATCGAAACCGCAGCCCCGAGCAACACGCGTGCGTTCTTCTGCGAACGCAAGATGTGCCGAATCGGAGCAGCAATCTGCGGCGCTGATAAACCCGCTGTTGCGACCTGATACAGCAGCGGCTGAAAGGTGTGGTGGTTGACGCGATCGAGCACGATCACTTCAACCGCCGCGTGGCGCAAACCGCGCGCCGCCGCCAGCCCTGCAAAACCTGCGCCGATGATGACTACCGTCGGCCGCTGCGCCATGCCCGCCGGGGCAAGCTCGAGATCGGCGCTCATCAAATTAGAAGCAAAGTCCGCCTGTACGCCGGATTCTGTGCAGCGCCCGTGTCTCCACGAAGCGCCGTGACGATCATTCCTCTAGGCTGGCAGTCGCCCGTCAGCTCAAGCCACCTACCCGCGACCTCACCGAGCAGGATCATCGGCCGCCTATTTGGTGTTGCTCCACGTAGAGATTGCCCGTTTCACCCGACGATCGCTCGTCGACTCGTCTCTGTTGCTCTGATCCTCACCTCACGGTGGGCAGGTGTTACCTGCTACGTCGCTCTACGGAGTCCGGACGTTGCCTCCCGCAGCAAATGCTGCCAGCGATCGTCCAGCGAACTCTGCGCTGCGATTTTACGCGGGAGATTGCTTACTGCGGAAATTCCGCCAGAATGCGCCAGCATGACGTCCGACGATTCGCTCAATCTCATTGTTGTCGAAGACTCCGAGCTCGACTACGAGCTGCTGCTTGCGATGTTGGCGCGCGAAGGGCTCAAGCCGCGCACAACGCGTGTCGAAGACGAAGCCGGCATGCGCGACGCATTCGCCAAGGCGCAAGTGGACGCGGTGATTACCGATCACAACCTGCCGCGCTTCGATTCGTTTGCATCGCTCAAGGTGGCCAAGAGCATCGACGCCGACATGCCGGTCATCGTGCTGTCGGGCGAAATGTCCGAAGACCTAGCGGTAGCGACGCTGCATGCAGGAGCGGATGATTTCGTTCTAAAAACGCGCATGTTTCGCATCGCCGCAGCGCTGCAGCACAGTTTGCAAGCTGCCGCCGCACGGCGCGAAGCACGTACTGCTGTCTCTGCGCTGGCGCAAAGCGAAGCCAAACTGCACGCGCTAACCCAGCACCTGGAGCGGGTCAAGGAGGATGAGCGGCGCGCAATCGCGCAGGAGATTCACGACGATATCGGCGGCGCACTGACCGCACTGAAGTTCGAGCTGGTACGACTGACGCGCGCCATGACTGACAAGCAGACGCGACCGCTTCTCGATTCGATTTCACAACTGCTCGAATCCGCGGTAGTGGCGAGTCACCGGATTCAGCATGCGTTGCGCCCTGCCGTGCTGGACGCCGGCCTGTTGGCTGCCCTTGAATGGCTGACGCGCGACTTTGGCGAACGAAGCGGAATCAAAGTCGATCTCATTTTCAATCGCGAAGAGTTCGAGATTGCGCCGGACCGAGCAGCGGCGTTGTATCGCGTTACGCAGGAAGCGCTGACCAACGTTCAAAAACATGCACGGGCAACGCGTGTTCATGTACAGATCTTCGCGTTGACCGATGAGATTGCGCTGGAGATCGCAGACGATGGGCAGGGATTCGAGCCCGGCAGCTTGCAGGCAACACCAGGGTTCGGCGTGCGCGGCATGATTGAACGCGCGCGAGGGCTTGGCGGATGGGCCGAAGTGTCGTCCTCGCGCCGACGCGGCACGACGGTGATGTTTTCAATTCCTCCGCAACCGGCCGACACCAGCGCCGAAGGGGCGCGCAAAAATGGCGATTAGATTATTCGTCGTCGATGATCACGCAATCGTTCGGCGCGGCATCGTGCAGGTGCTGTGCGAGAACCCGGAAGTTCAGATCATCGCCGAGGCATCTGACTACACCGGGCTACGCAACGAGCTCAAGAAGCACGGCGAGCCCGACGTGCTGGTGATGGACGTCGGCCTGCCAGGCAAAAATGGCATCGACATTCTGAAAGCGCTGCGAGATGACCACCCAAAGTTAAAGGTGTTGATCGTCAGCATGTATCCCGAAGATCAGTACGCCGTGCGCGCTTTCCGCGCTGGCGCGTTTGGGTATCTGAATAAAGCGAGCGCACCGGAAAAGCTGCTCGAAGCCCTGGCGCAGGTGGTATCCGGCCGCAAATATGTCACGCCAGAGATCGCGCAGGCACTGATCGAAAATCTGAATACGCCTGAAGCGGACAGTGCGCCGCACGAAAAATTATCGGACCGCGAATTTCAAACTCTAAAGTTGATCGCATCGGGTAGACGCTTGTCCGAAATTGCGGAGGAGCTGGCGCTCAGTCCGAAGACGGTCAGCGTGTACCGGGCGCGGATTCTTGAAAAGATGGCGATGGGGAGTAATGCAGAGCTGACGCATTACGCCATCAAGAATGGGTTGGTTGAGTAGCGCGGAAGTCGTCGTGGCGCGTAAGCGTTTGGCGTAGCGGCGCTGCCTGAGTCGTCGGTCGCTTCGCGACTGCTCTGCGGTACTCGCGCCAGCGGCGGGCCTGTGAACTCGCTGCGCTCAGACAACAGGCCCTTGAGGACCCGCTGGCGCTCCGTTCCTCGACGACGACTCTAAAGGCAGCGCCGCTCCGCCAAACGCTTGCGCATGGAACGTTTGCTTGGTGTGGGGTGAAAAGAGAAAAACCACCTCGTGCGTAGCGGTGTCGAGACAGCAGCAGCTGTGTCAGTTGCTGCTGCACAGCGACATCACGAGCCCTAGCGCGAAAATATGATGCGCTCGTTGCGTAGTAGACCTGCTTGACCCGCCAGTGCCAGTGCCGTAATAGCGAGTGCTATTGCGCCGGGCAGCAGAATGTCGACGGCGGATACCGTCTCGCCGCGCAGCGCCCGCATCATTACGGATTGCTGCGCCATCGCAGGCACGAACAACTGCCACGCGGCGTCGCGGATCGAGATGAACAGCGGCACGATTGGTGCAAAATTCACGAGCATCGCGAGATAGGTCGCGTAGGTTTGCGCTTCCTTGTGGCTGCGACCGTAGGTGGCCGCGAGCATGTTGAGCGACGCGATCATCGCGGAAAAAGGAAGGAGCATCACGACGAACAATGCGAATTCGTCGAGCCCGAATTGCATCAGAGCAGACAAATTCTCGCTCCGTATGAATTGCATCGCCGCCTGGAAGCCGATTAGCGTCAGAAGCACGACAGTCGCTGAACACAGTGCGACCACACTCCACTTTCCAAGCACAAGTGCAGCGGTCGAAATAGGGTTCATCAACAGTGGCTCGAGTGAACCACGCTCGCGTTCGCCGGCGGTGACGTCGATGGCGACACTGATGGCGCCGGCCACTGAACCGAGCAATGCGAGCCACGGGATCAGGAACAAAAGCTGCGCGCCGCGCGCCTGGCTGCTTGCAAGATTGACCTCTTCGATATCGAGCGGCGCCATCACCTGCGGGCTCACGCCACGCGTCAGCAGTCGCTGCAAACCGAGTTCGCGCGTGAGGCCGCGCACAGTGGCCAGCGTTGCGCGCGTTGCGGGCTGTGCTCTGGTCGCGGTTTCATCAAACATCACTTGCAGACGGATCGTTTCGCCTGCTTCAAGTCGTGCCTCGAAGTTGGCGGGGACCACGATCACGGCGTTCTGCAGGCGGCCCGATTTTATTTGTGCTTCGTAATCCCCGGGGGCATCCTTAACCGTCGCGCCGGCGCGCTGCAGAAAATTGACCAGCGTAGGAGCCGCACTTGCGTTGGCAACGTAAACCTCGCGTTTCGCAGCGTCTTCCTCGAGGCCCGAAATAAATTTCGATAGCAGAATCAAAGTCAGCGGCCCGACCAGGATCGAGGTCACCAATACGATCAGCCAAGTGCGGCGATCGCGCAGCGCATCTTTCAGCTCTTTGCGAAAAACCACGGCAACGGTGCTCATGGGCTCACCGACTCGGTGCCGTAAGCGAGCTTCACGAACGCGTCTTCCAGCGAAGCGGTGCCGGATTCATCGCGAATCGATTGCGCCGAGCCGTGCGCCACGGTGCGGCCGCGCGCCACGATCACGATTTCGTCAGCCAGCTGCTCGACTTCCTGCATGATGTGGGACGAGATCACGATGCACTTGCCCGCGTTTCGCTGATGCTGCAGCAAGCGCCGCAGCGCGCGTGTCGATACGACGTCGAGCCCGTTGGTCGGCTCGTCCAGTATTAAGTGGGGCGGGTCATGGATCAACGCTCGCGACAGTGCCACCTTGAGCCGCTCGCCAGTGGAGAACCCTTCGACGCGGCGCTCGAGCAGCGCACCCATGTCGAGTAGTTCGGCCATCATTGCGAGTCTTTGACGGGCGGCTTGCGCTGGCACCCTGCGCAATTGCGCGTAGTACTCGATGTTTTCGCGCGCCGTGAGTCGCAAATACAGTCCGCGCGCGTCGGACAGCACCCCCAGCTGTGCGCGCACCCCGTGCGTATCGGTTTGAACGTCGACGCCGCCGACGCGCGCCTGCCCGCGGTCGGCGCGCACCAGCGTGCCGATGATCCGCAGCGTGGTGGTCTTGCCGGCGCCGTTGGGGCCCAGCAGGGCAGTGATGTGGCCGTCGCTTGCGACGAACGACACGTCTTCGACCGCGGTCACCCGCGCGCGCTTGCCGTCGACTTTCGCAACGAATGATTTACTGACGTGCTCGACTTCGATCACGGCTGCTTTGTCTTCGGCGCGACGGTCGGATCGATGGCAACGAAAAAATTCGGCGCTGGAATGCGCGCCAGACATTCACCGTCGACGCGCTCGAACGATCCCTCGCGCACGAAG
Organism: Burkholderiaceae bacterium; assembly: GCA_013695705.1. Taxonomy (GTDB): domain Bacteria; phylum Pseudomonadota; class Gammaproteobacteria; order Burkholderiales; family Burkholderiaceae_F; genus JACCZX01. The sequence goes on from JACCZX010000092.1 coordinate 16,497, forward strand.
CGCGACACCAGGGCGGGTGCGCAGCCCTGTGCGCTAATGCCATGACCGAGATTCGGCGCGACGATGTGTTTGGCGTTGCCCAGGCGCTGTGCTACCGAATCACCATGGCGCGGAGGCGTTGCGGGATCAAGGCCGCCGGAGAAAATCAGCACCGGCACCGTTGATTTCGGCACCGAGTAAAACTCTTGCGGAACGGCGCGCGAGGGTACAAGTTGACACGCCTCTTTGTACAACTCTGCAAACGCCGAGCTAAAACGCGTTGTATCGGACTGCGCGATCGCCGCCGTGTCGATGCGTGGCACGTCTTCGGCGCAGATCACGGCGAAGTGCATGCCGACCGCAAAGTTTTCAGAGGCGCCGCCACTGACTGCGGCGCTGAGTGCGACCAGCGCCGTGAAATCTCCCTGACTCGCTTCTGCCAACGCAAACGGAAGCACTGATGCCAGCTGCGGCACGTAAAGCGGTACCCGCAGCAGCGATGCCAGCATCTTGCGATCGAGCCGCAACGATTCAACCACTCCGGTCAATGGATGCGGCACGCGAATGTCGATGCCGCTTTCAGCGCGCTTCAGCAGCGCCGAGATCCGCTGTTCGAAGCCCGGATATCGATTGCGGCACCGTTGGTCGCGCGCACAAATTTCACTCAGCGATTTCAAAGCGGCGTCGGCGTCGAGAGCAAACGAAATCGGCAACGTCATGTCGGGCGGCGCGACGCCGTCGAGAATCGCCGTTCTCACCCGGTCCGGATACTGCCGCATGTACTCGAGCGCGTCGCGCGTGCCGTACGACCCGCCCCACAGGTTGATCTTGTCGGCGCCCAGTTGCACACGCACGGCTTCGAAATCGCGCACGGCGATCCACGTGGCGTATTGACGCAGGTCGGCCGACAGCGCTTTTAAACACGGAGAAAGTCGTGCAATCTGCTGTGCGGGCTCGAGCGTGGAGGCGAGCGAGCCTTCATCGACGTCGCACTCGAGTGGATTTGAGCGGCCAGTGCCACGTTGATCGATAAAGACGATATCGCGGCGCGCGTTCAGTTCGGCCAGCACCGGCATTATTTGCCGTGCAACGCGCGTCGCCGCCTGTCCCGGTCCCCCGGCAAACACGAAGATCGGATCGGGTTGCTTGTTGCGAGCAATCGCGGGCACCAGTGCATAGCGCACGTCGATGGCGCGGCCCGATGGCGCATCCGGATTCTCGGGTACCCGCACGACGCCGCATTTGACCGCGCGCTCGACTCCCGGAATGCGGCACGCTTCTAGACTCGCCTGATCGGTGGTTGCGCTACGACACGACGCAAGAATTGCAACGACAGTCACCACAAGCGCGGTCGAACGGAAAAATTTCATTTCTATTACGTTCTGGGACGAGGCGCCGCGAAGAATACAGTCCGGTGCATTTTTTCGAACGATCGGTGCTTAAAACGCCGCTTCCCCCGGCGCGACCAATGCACAGCATGGACGAAACGTAGAATTGCCACTCTCCGAAGGAGTAAACATGAAGGCCAAGTCGATTTTGATCCGCTCGCACGGCGGTCCGGAAGTGATCGAGCTCACCGAATCGGATGTGCCTGATCCGGGAACCGGTGAAGTGCGGATCCGGCAGCACGCGATCGGCCTCAACTTCATAGACATCTATTTCCGCACCGGCTTGTACCCGAACGCGCTGCCGCACGGCCTCGGCGCCGAAGGCGCGGGAGTCATCGAAGCGGTCGGTGAAAACGTGCGCGGCTTGAAGGAGGGCGACCGCATCGCGTACCCGCAGGGCCCGCTCGGCGCCTACGCCGAGCTGCGCACGATGCCGGCCGCCACAGTGGTGAAGCTGCCGAAGGAAATCAGTTTCGAGCAGGGCGCGGCGGTAATGTTGAAAGGGCTGACGGTTCAATACCTGTTCCGGCAAACATATCGCCTGCAAGGCGGCGAGACGATCGTGTTTCACGCAGCAGCAGGCGGCGTCGGATTGATCGCGTGTCAATGGGCGCGTGCGCTGGGTGTGCGGCTGATCGGCACGGTCAGTTCACCAGAGAAAGCTGCGCTTGCCAAAAAGAGCGGCGCCTGGCAGACGATCGACTACTCGAAGGAGAATTTTGCGGAGCGTGTCGCAGCGCTGACCAACGGCGCCAAGGTGCCGGTCGTCTATGACGGTGTCGGAAAGACCACCTGGGAAGGTTCGCTCGACTGCCTGCAGCCGCGCGGCCTGATGGTCAGTTTTGGCAACGCTTCGGGAGCGGTGACCGGCGTCAACCTCGGGATACTTGCGCAGAAGGGATCGCTATTCGTGACGCGTCCGACGCTGGCGACGCATGTCGTACCGCGAGCGCGACTTGAGGAATCCTCCGCTGAGTTGTTCGACCTGATGCGCCAAGGAAAGATCGAGGTGACGATCGAGCAGCGTTATCCGCTGGCCGAGGCCGCGCGCGCTCATCAGGATCTGGCGGCGCGCAAGACGGTCGGATCGACGGTGCTGGTGCCGGGTTAGCGCACAGAATTGTTTTGCGGCGACGTGTAGACGTACGCCCACATGATCAGGATGCCCTGCAAAGGCAGGCGCAGCCAGAGGAGCGTCGGCGAAAAACGCGGGTAAAGCTCGGCGTTGACGGCCATGTGCAGATTGGCTGGAAATACTGCGATCAATAACAAAATCAGTCCCCAGGCGGCGATCGTCGACCAATGCCGAACGAACAGCAGTGCGCCGAGCGCAACCTCGGCGAATCCGCTGAGGTAAACGAGCGGCACATGCCACGGCAGATACGGCGGCATGATGCCCACGTAAAAATCAGGGCTCGCGAAATGATTCAACCCGGCGGCAATGAAGAGCGCGCCGAACAGATATCTTGTCGAGTCTCTGATGCGATTCATCTGAAGCTACGCCACCAAAGCGGAACGAAGCGCCGGGTGCGCGCGGAATACGGGCCGTACTCGGTGGCGTAATGCGAGCCGCACCGCGCTGCAGGCAACGGTGTACTAACGACCAGCACACCGATCAAACTGAATTGCAACGCGACCAGCAAGACGAAGGGACTCGCCGCATCGTCCTAGTGATAACTCGTTACCCGCTCGACTTCGTTGCTCGAACCAAGAAACACCGCAACGCGCTCGTGCAGCTTGGTAGGTTCAATATCCAGGATGCGCCGACGTCCGTCGGTGGCTGCGCCGCCCGCCTGCTCAATCAAAAACGCCATCGGATTGCCCTCGTACATCAGGCGTAGACGGCCAGGCTTCGCTGGATCGCGCGCGTCGCGCGGATACATGAAGATGCCGCCGCGGGTCATGATTCTATGTACATCGGCCACCATCGAAGCGACCCAGCGCATGTTGAAATCGGTTCCACGCGGCCCGGTTTTGCCGGCCAATAATTCGTCGACGTAACGCTTGACTGGCGTCTCCCAGTGTCGCGCGTTCGACATATTGATCGCGAACTCGCATGTGTCCACCGGAATTTTCACATCCGACTGCGTCAGCAGAAACGAGCCGGTATCGCGGTCAAGCGTAAACACCTGCACGCCGTGCCCGACCGTCAACACAAGGGAGGTCTGCGGGCCGTACACCGTGTAGCCGGCACACACCTGCCGCGCGCCCGATTGCAGAAACGCAGCCTCGCCCGCGTCTTCGCCTGTTAACGGACTCGGCAAAACCGAAAAAATGGTGCCGATCGAAACGTTGACGTCAATGTTGCTCGAGCCGTCGAGTGGGTCAAACAGCAGCAGGTATTTTCCGCGCGGATAAGCGACCGGAATTCCCATCGGCCCATGCATTTCTTCGGATGCCATGCCGGCCAGGTGGCCACCCCAGCAATTGGCTTCGAACAAAATCTCATTGGATAACAGATCGAGTTTTTTTTGCGCCTCGCCCTGTACGTTCGTGGTGCCCGCATTGCCGAGCACGTTGCCCAAAGCACCTTTGCCGACCGCGTGGCTGATCGTCTTGCAGGCGCGCGCCACGGTTTCCAGCAGCAGCCGCAGGTCGGAATCGAGGCCGTGCTCACGCTCGCAGCGAATCAGATAGTGCGTCAGCGACAGTTTCATCGTCGTCGACGTCAGCCGGCAAGCGACTTGGTGACGATCTCGCAAACATCGCGCGACAGGCCTGGATGTATTGCGACTTGTTGCAGCGCTTTTTGCATTTCGGCCTGCCGATCGGGTGTGAACTTGCGCCAGCGATCAAGCGCACGCGCGATGCGTGCCGCGACCGTCGGATTTATCTTGTCGAGCGCGAGCACCTGATCGACCCAAAACGTGTAGCCGCCGCAATCGCGCCGGTGAAATTCGGCTTCGTTGGCCATGCAAAACGGGCGAATCAGCGCGTACACATTGTTTGGGTTGGACAGTGAAAAACTGCGATGACGCATCAGCAAACGAACCCGCTCAACCACCGGCGGCTCACCCGGATGTGACACGGCGGTCGCCTGCAACTGAAACCACTTGTTCATCAGCAGCGGCTGATCGTTCCAGACACGCGAGAGCTGAACCAGAGCCTCAGCCTTCAGCGACGAGACACTGTTGACGATGACCGCCAACGCAGCCTGTGCATCGGTGATATTGGTTGATGCCACCAGTTGATCGCGTGCCATCTCAAGGGCACCGTCTACCTCGCCCCCGACCAGATAGGTCAGCGCGAGATTGCGCAGTGCGCGCTTGCCGGCCGCTGTGGCGTCCGGTGAATACTCCCCATCAACCTGCAGCGACGAGTAGATGCTTTGCCACTCAACGGCCAGGCGCCGGCCGATTTCGTGCACTGCGAAACGTCGCGCCGTACGAATCGCTTCAGGGTCGACGACAGCGCGCTGTTCGCCTATAAAGTTTTCTGCCGGCAACAGCAACGCTTGCGCTTTGAACGCGGGCGAAAGCGCATCATCGACCAGCGTTGCCCGCAACATTGCGATAAATGCATCGTCGAGTGCGAGAGGCCGACCCGTCTCGGCCGCATCCGACAGTGACATCAGCCTTGCAATCGCCACCCGCTGCCCGGCTTCCCATCGGTTAAACGGGTCGGAATCGTGCGCGGACAAAAAAGCCAGCTCGGCGCCGGTGTAGCGGTAATCGACGATAACCGGCGCTGAAAATTTGCGCAGCAGTGAAGGAACCGGCGGTTCGCCGACGTTGATGAAGCGAAATGTTTGCTTGGCCTGCGTCAGTTCGAGCACAGCAGTTGTAGCGCCGCTTTCGGCTGCGCCTTCCAACTGCAGAGGCAGATCGCGGCCATCACCGCCGATCAGGCCGACCGCAAACGGAATGTGAAACGGCTCCTTGGCCGACTGTCCCGGCGTCGGCGGCGTCGCCTGGCTTAGCGTCACGTCGAATGCAAACGCGTGCGCGTCGTAGCGCGTGTCGACCGTCACGCGCGGCGTACCCGCCTGCGCGTACCAGCGCTTGAACTGAGTCAGCTCGCGCGAATTGGCGTCGGCAATGGCGGCAACAAAATCGTCGCAGGTGACCGCATGGCCGTCGTGTCGCTTGAAATACAGATCCATGCCAAGCCGAAAACCCTCGACGCCGACCAGCGTCTGCAGCATTCGAACAACCTCGGCACCTTTCTCGTACACCGTTGCGGTGTAGAAGTTGCTGATCTCCTGATAGTTGTCGGGGCGCACCGGATGCGCCATCGGCCCGCCGTCTTCGGGAAACTGCGTCGCGCGCAGCGAACGCACGTCTTCAATGCGTTTGACTGCACGGCTGCTCGCATCGCCCAGCATGTCGGCAGAAAATTCCTGGTCGCGAAAAACCGTCAGCCCTTCTTTAAGGCTGAGTTGAAACCAGTCTCGGCAGGTAACGCGGTTTCCGGTCCAGTTGTGGAAATACTCGTGGCCCACGATCGATTCGATGTTGACATAGTCGTCGTCGGTGGCAATCGTCGGACTGGCCAGGACATACTTGGCGTTGAAAATATTGAGCCCTTTGTTTTCCATCGCGCCGAGGTTGAAATCGTTCGACGCCACTATCATGAAGCGGTCTAGATCGAGCTCGAGCCCATAGCGGCGTTCATCCCAGGCAATGGCGTGCTTCAGGCTTTCCATCGCGTGCTGGGTCTTGTCGAGATTGCCGGGTTCGACGTAGATCTGCAGCACGGCTTCGCGGCCGTTGGCGCGCATGAAGCGTTCTTCGTGCAATGCAAAGTGACCGGCAACCAGCGCGAACAGATAGCTCGGCTTGGCAAACGGGTCATCCCATATTGCGTAGTGACGGCCTTCGGACAGGTCGCCTTGATCGGTCAGGTTGCCGTTGGCCAGCAGCATCGGGTAGCGCGCCTTGTCGGCACGGACCGTCACGCGATACGTCGTCATTACGTCCGGCCGGTCCGGAAAAAACGTGATTCGGCGAAAGCCCTGCGCCTCGCATTGGCTAAAGAAGTTGCCGTTGGAAACGAACAAGCCCATCAGCTCGGTGTTGGCCGAGGGCTTGATGCGAACGATCGTCTTCAGGGTGAAGCGATCGGTGGATGGACGCAGCGTAAGGCCGTCTTCGTGCAGCTGATAAGCGCTTGCGGGCAACGCGCGCCCGTCGATCGCGATCAAAGCGAGATCGAGATCCTCTCCGTCGAGCTGAAGTGGAATTGCACCCCCGACCACGGGATTGCGACGTACGTTGAGGGTGGCGGTGACGTACGTCACTGCTTGATCAAGGTCGAACTCAAGCGTTACATGGTCGAGCAGAAAATCCGGCGGCCGGTAATCGGCGCGGCGAACGGTGACGAGTTGATCGTTTCGCATTGAGACGATTGTAGCGAGGCTAGCGAGTGCGCTCGGTCGCTAAATGAATTCCTGCCAGGATCAATGCACCGCCAACGAGGTGATATGCACCGATAGGATCATTTAGCAAAGCCCACGAGAAAATCGCCGCGAAGACCGGAATTAGATTGACGAAATACATCGGCAAAACTGCTCCGGCGCGCAGGACTCCGCGGTCCCAGCAGTAGTACGCAGCGAGCGACGGCAACAACACGACGTAGATCAGCGCGGCGAAGTTGGTCGGCGTCGGCGCGGGAGCGTGTTGTGTGATGGACCACTCGAGCAGGTAAAACGGCAGGATCATCAACGCACCGAGCCCGAACTGCACGGCGAGAAACGCGGTCAACGGTAGAGGCGGGCGCCGTGTGCGCAGCAGCCATGTGTAAATGCTCCAAGCCAGGGTTGCAGCCAGCATGATTACATCGCCCAGGGCGAACTGCAGCCGCAGCAGATTCTCGGGCTCTCCGCGTGCGATGACCCACAGCACACCAAGCAACGAAACCGCTGCGCCGATCCACTGCCGTCGTACTACGCGCGAAGAAAAAAATGCAGCGCCTGTGATCAGAGTGAGCGCCGGCCCTGAGGCGCCAATGAGCGTTGTATTAACCGCCGTCGATGTTTGCAGCGCCAGATATTGCAGCGAGTTATAGCAACCGACGCCCAGCAAGCTGATCCAAGCGAGCAATTGAACGTGAGCCAGGATCACGGACCGGTGCTGCCAAACCGATGCCGCCGCAAACGGAGCGAGTACTGCGAACGCCAGTGTCCAGCGCCAGAACGACAATGCCAGAGGCGGAAACTCGCCGACCAGCGCGCGCGCGAGCACCGCGTTGCCCGCCCAGAAAAGCGGCGGTGCGATCAGCAAAGCGGTGGTGGACCCGCTTAATCGTTGCGGCATGCGGCCAGGAGCGGCGGCGCGTTGGCGACCGTCAAAAGTCGATTTCGTCGCGAATAGCGGCGATGCCTGCCTTGGCACACGCCTCGTCGAGCTCGCCGGACGGTGCGCCTGAAATTCCGATTGCCCCGAGCGTTGTGCCGGCTGCCTGAATCAGCACGCCTCCGCCCACGGCGACTACGTTCGGGATCAATCTCACGCCGGAGCTCGGCATACCGGACTGCGTCTGCTTTGCCAATTCGAGGGTCTCGACGCGGAAGCTGATCGCTGTGTAACCCTTGTTGATGGCAGTGTTCACCGTGTGCGGACCAGCAAAGCGATCGCGCAACATCGCTTGGGCAACTCCTGAGCGGTCGACCACTGCGGCGGCGACCTGATGGCCGCGCTTTCTGCAATCTTCCAGCGCGGCATGCGTTGCTTTAAGCGCCGTCTCCGGGGTCAGCAGCCGCGCTGCATAGGTGCCGCTCTGCGCGAGCGTGCCCTGTGCAGTCAAGGTCAGCAGTACTGCAGGCAGCAATCGCTTCATCGTGTCTCCCCGGCATCCCTTATTTGAGAAGGGAGGCTAGCAGTCCTACACTTTCAGCTTACGCATTAAAAAGAGCCGCCATGAATCTCGCTGACTTGAACGCATTTGTTGAACAAAAGTGGGACCACGATCTGGTGCCGCGGTTGATCGAGTATGTGCGGGTGCCGGCAAAGTCGCCTGCGTTCGATGCTAGCTGGGCTGCGCACGGACATTTACGCTCGGTGATCAAGGCGGCAGAGGCGTGGTGCCGCGAGCAATCGATCAAAGGGATGGCGATCGAGATCATCGCGCTCGAGGGCAAGACTCCATGTCTTTTGTTCGATGTGCCGGCCACCCATGGTTTGGGTAACGATCGCACCGTGCTGTTTTACGGACATCTCGACAAGCAGCCCGAGATGACTGGTTGGCGCGACGACCTTGGTCCGTGGCACCCGGTGATTGAGGACGACAAGCTTTACGGCCGCGGCAGCGCCGACGATGGCTACGCGATTTACGCCGCACTGACGACCATTGCCGCGCTCGACGCGCAGGGCGTTGCACGCCCGCGCTGTGTCGGCATCATTGAAACGTGCGAAGAGAGTGGCAGCCCGGATCTGCCTGCGTATTTGACGCTGCTAGCGCCGCGCTTTGGCGACGTGCAATTGGTGGTCGGTCTCGATTCGGGCTGCCGCAACTACGATCAACTGTGGGTGACGACGTCGCTGCGCGGGCTGATCGGCGGCACCTTGACGGTCGAGGTTCTGTCCGAAGGCGTGCATTCAGGGCACGCAAGCGGCATCGTGCCGTCGTCGTTTCGGGTCGCGCGCCAGTTGTTGAATCGGCTCGACGATGCAGCCACCGGCAAGGTATTGCTGCCCGAGCTGCACGCGGAGATTCCGGCTGAGCGATTGCAGCAGGCGCACACCGCCGGCGAGATTCTCGGTGATCAGGTGTGGAAGGAATTTCCATGGGTCAGTTGCACGCACGGCGTCGGTGGCCACTTGCACGCGATGCCGGTGACTACCGACCCGGTCGAGGGAATATTGAACCGTACGTGGCGCCCGGCACTAGCAGTCACTGGCGCTGCGGGATTTCCGAGCGTCGACTCGGCCGGCAACGTGTTGCGGCCGAAAACGACTTTTAAACTGAGCATGCGCATTCCACCGACGGTCGATGGCGAAAAAGCGAGCTGGGCAATGCGCAAGGCGTTGACGGAGAACCCGCCATATAACGCCAAGGTGACGTTCGAAGCAGATTGGGGCGCCACCGGGTGGAATGCGCCCGCGACTGCAAGCTGGCTTCAAAACGCGCTGGCGGAGGCTTCGATGCAGACCTACGGGCGTGAGGTCGCATGGATCGGCGAAGGCGGCACTATTCCCTTCATGAACATGCTCGGCGAACGATTCCCGCTCGCGCAGTTCTTCATTACCGGCGTGCTGGGGCCGCATTCAAATGCGCACGGTCCCAATGAGTTTTTGCACATACCGTATGCGAAGAAGTTGACCGCCGCGGTAGCAAGCGTGGTGGCGGCAGTGCGCTGACGATCTGAACTACGCCGCGGGCAAACGTTCTTCCCTTGCCTTCCAGCCTTCGATTGCTCGCTTGGCGAATGCTTCCACCGACGGCGCTTCGATCGCGCCAAGCCCAAGATGCTGCGCAGCGCGCTGCAGTTCCAAAAGCGGCCGTGCGATATCGAGCGGCGCAGCGCCCGTTTGTTTCGACAATTTTTCTCCCTTCGCGTTGAGCACCAGCGGAATGTGCAAGTAGCGCGGCGTTGACGTTTCCAAAGCGTGCTGCAGGAAAATTTGACGCGGCGTGTTGTCGAGCAGGTCGGCACCGCGCACGACATCGGTGATTCCCTGCGCGGCGTCATCGACGACGACGGCAAGTTGATAAGCCCACAGATCGTCGGCGCGTTTGACGATGAAGTCACCGACGTCGCGCTGCAAGTGTTGTGCACAGCCATCAGCCGCGCGATCAAAAAAAAATATTTCTTTTTCGGGCACCCTGACCCGGTACGCGCGGATGGGCTTGCCGCAGGGTGCGCCACCTGCGCACGTGCCGGGGTACACGCTGAAGCGCCGGCCCGACTGCGCTTCGATCATGTTGTCAACGTCCTTGCGCGAGCACGCGCAACCGTAGATCAATCCTTTGCCCTGCAATCTGGCAAATGCTGCCTGGTAGTGATCGCTGCGGGTGCTCTGGAACACTATCGGCTCGTCTGATTCGAGACCGTAGCGCTTCAGCGTTTCGACGATCAGCCGGGCCGCGCCCGGCACCGTGCGAGGCGGATCGAGGTCCTCGATGCGAATGAGCCAAACGCCGTTGGCGGCGCGGGCATCAAGCCAGCTTGCGAGGGCAACCGCGAGGGACCCGGCGTGCAGCGGACCGGTGGGCGAAGGCGCGAAGCGGCCTTTATAGCGATGCATCGAGCATTGCGCTTTGGCGTAGCCGATTCGGTTGAGCCGGATTCACCCCGATCTGCCCCGCTTTTGTCACTTCAGACCGAGCGCTCATGGACCGATTATCTGTGTAGCAATTCCTGCCGTGGACACGCGTTGGCTAAAGCAACCATTACCGCCGAGCTTTTCAAACTGTCGATCAACCTCGGCCGCAAGACCTGGTTCGGCAATTTGGCGTTCGGGCTGCTGATTGTGCTGATTTTATGGCGTGAGCAGCGGCTGCCCGCCGCATTGATCTGGTGGTCGGGGCTGGCGGCGGTTGTCATTGCGCGCGCATGGTATTGCCAGCGCATGTCAGTCTGGATGACGGCCAACGCGAACAGCCTGCCGCGCCTGGCGCAGGCGTATGCGGCACTCGCAGCGCTCGAAGGAACCGTATGGGCACTGGTTCTAGTGCTGCTGGCCCCAGCCAACGAGGCAGCCGCGATTCTGCAATTCGTTCTTACCGTCGCGGTACTACTCGGAACATTGCTCGCGTTTGCGCCGGCGGGCATGCCGTGGGTTGCTTGCGCGGTGCCGCTCGGTTTCGCGCAGTTGATCTTTCTGCTGTCGCGCGAACTGCCGTTGCGCGAGATCGCAATGCTGTCGTGGGCACTCACGATTATCAGTGCAGCGGCAGCATTCATCCTGTTGCGCAAGGCATTGTCGAACAACGTTGCAATGCGCACGCGCGCTAACTTTTCAGCACGCGCACAGGAGCAGGCGAATGCGGAGTTGACCCACAGCCGTGAGCAGCTGCGCATGGCGCTCGACGCCATCGACGCCGGCGTGGCGGATACCAACGTCGTGACCGGCGAGCGATCATTTTCGGCGCGCTACATCGAGATCCTTGGCTATTCCGATCGCGAATCGTTCATGCAGCAGTACCAATTTACCGAATCGCTGCACCCGGAGGATCGTGATCGTGTGCGTGCCGCACGTCGACGCCATGTCGATCACGGCGCGGCGCTGCGCGAAGAGTGCAGGATGCAGCGCGCCGACGGCGACTATGTGTGGGTGGTTTTGCGCGGCGAATCGGTGCGCGGCGCCAGCGGCCGCGCGCGGCGGCTGGTGTTTTCGATCGTCGACGACACCGAGCGCCGCGTTGCGCAGCTCAAACTAACTGACAGCGAGCGCCGCTATCGCGCGCTGGTGGAAGCGTCACCGTCGTTAATCTGGACCTGCGATCGCAATGGACGGCTGACTTTCGTTTCCGATCGCGCATGCCGTGATTTGTACGGCTACGAACCGCGCGAGATGATCGGCCGCCTTGTGTGGGACTTTAATGCTCCAGAGTTCACGCAGCGCGAGTTTCTGCGGCGATTCTCGCCCGTAATGCATGGCCGTCCGGTGTTCGATATGGAAGCGGTTCAGTGCACCAAGCGGGCCGAGCCACTTTACGTGAACATCAGTGCGCTGCCGATGCTGTCCGACGCCGGCGACATCGAGTCAGTCACGGGGGTCTGCAGCGACATCACGGGACTAAAGCAGCGCGAGCGCGAGCTCAACATCGCTTTACGTAATCAGCAAGCCGTTTTCGATGCTGCGGGCGAAGGCATCGCGTTTGTTCGCGGCGGGCGTATCGAAGGGCCGAATCGTGCGCTCGCTCGCATGCTTGGCGTGCCGCGCGAGGCGCTGATCGGCCAACCCGTGGCTGAGATACTTGCTAATAGCGACGACTGGGAAACCATCGAGCACGGCACCAGCGCGGCGAGCGTGCGCGGCGACGCCGCAATACACGAGGTGATGCTGCGCGCGCACGACGGTCGCACGATCTGGTGTCAATTGACTTCACGCCAGGCGGGCGAAACGAATTCGCGCATTCTGGTCCTGACCGACATTTCGGCGCTGAAGAAACGCGAGGAGACGGCGTGGCATCACGCCAATCACGATGAGTTGACCGGATTGCCGAATCGTCGCCTGCTGATTGAACACGCGCGCCGGTTGTTGTCGGTGGCGTTGCGTCAGCGGCGCCTGGCGGCGGTCTTGGTGCTCGACCTCGATGGGTTCAAGGAGATCAACGACCTGTTCGGACACGCCTACGGCGATGCACTGTTGCGCAGAGTAGCGGAACGATTGTCCAACGTACTGCGCGAATACGACGTCGTTGCGCGCACCGGCGGCGACGAGTTCGTCGTGTTGCTGCCCGAGATCGACGAGCCTTCGATCTCGGCCGTAGTGGCCGAGAAGCTGATAGCGGCCGCAAGCGAGAACGTCGACGTCCCTGGCCGCACCGTAAAAATGCACGCCAGTGTTGGCATTGCGCTTTTCCCCGCCAACGGCCACGACTTTGAATCGCTACTTTCCGCGGCCGACAACGCGATGTATGCCGCGAAGGCGGCCGGCAAAAATGGCTACCAATACGCCGGCGAGCTCAAAATTACGGCCCCGACGCGTTCGGCTGCCAAAGATATTGTGCGCTTGCAATAGCAGTCCGCGCACCGCTGGTCGCTGGAATTTGACCCTCTGCACCCCTTCAGCCCTTTAGCCGCCACCCGTTAGTGGCAGCTTGCGCCGACAGTCGGCAATTGCTGCCCCTGCCGCAACACCGCTAGGATGACGGTCCTCCCCAAGCAATTTCTTGCGCTAGCGCAGGCACCGATCCGATATGCAATCGAGCGGCGGACTTACCGATACGCGCGGCTTGCGCAAGCCGGCACACGATCAGTTCGATCTGCGCGTCGCCTTCGCAGCTGAGCGACGGTTGTTGCCCGCGCTGCTGTTAGTTGGGGCGGTGGCAGCGTTCGCTTCGATGCGAGCCGGCGCCAATGCGCTCGCAATTGCGTGGCTGGTGCTCTACGGTGTCAACGCGGCGATCCGCTTTGTGATTGCAACGGAATACGTTACGGCGCGTCGCGCGCTACTGGCAAACACGCGCGGCGGCAAAATTTATCTGACCACCGCCGTCGTCGACGTCGCGCTCTGGACGCTGCTGCTCGCGTTGGTTCCAAACCCTGCAGCGTTTGTCTCCGGTCCGGGTGCTTACGCCGCCGCCGGTGCAGTGTTGCTGGCATCGTTGAGTTACGGCGGATGGCCACGAGTATGGACGATCTACGTGCTGGCATGGATCGGAGTATTCGCGATCGGTGCATGGCGCGCAGAGGGCGACATGCCGACATTTGTAATGGGTTTCCCTCTATGGCTACTGGCCGCGTGGTGGATCGGCCGCCAGCAACCGATGGCGCGCCATGTCGAGCGCAATGTGCAGCAGACAATGGCCAGCAATCTGACGCGTTTCGGCTGGCAGGCGGCAATTCACGCAATGCCGACTCCGGTCATCGTCGTGCGCAACGATCGCGTAGTCGAAGTTAATCGCTCCGCGTGCGAATTTATCGGCCGAGGTGAGCAGGCTATCGTCGGTAACCTGGTCGCCGAGTGTTTGATCGCCGATCCGGCCGATGCGCTCGACCCCGTCAAGCATCCGTCGAAATCGAGCGTGGAGGTGGAAATGCAGCCGGCCGGCCGCACTTTCGACGGCGCCGTGTGGAGCGGCCGTGTGCGCTTCATGGAGCCAGGACGTGAATCTTCGGTCATCGTGATCGCGTTGACCAAGGCTGCGCACGACCCGATGGGTCCCGCGCGATTGCTCGAAGACGCGCGCCGCTTCGCCCAATGGATGGGCGGCACGCAGGGACTCCCCTGGTATCGGGACGAGAGCGGAGAACTCGTGTTGCCGCGCGAGTTTCCGGCGCCGCCCGATCGTTTGCAGGCCGGCGACCCGATCGAGTTTCCGCTCGGCTATTTACTGCCCGAATCAGAGCGTGCGCGCATCAATGGCGTCTATAAGGAATTTCTGCGCGCCGGTGCAGTGTTCGACGAGCACATGAGCTTGCGCGATACCGGCGGCGTCGCTCGACTGGTGCGCGTCATCTGTGCGACGCGCCCGCCGGTCGGCAATGCAGTTGCGCCGGTCATCGGCACGATCGCTGCGGCGAAGGCCGTGCAAGAGCGGCCGCTCGACGCCACGGCCGATCTACTTGCGCGCTTGCCGGTGTTGGTGTGGTTGGTTGACGCGCAGGGGCGCGTAGTTCACGCCCAAAGCACCGACCCGCGTCGCTGGGGACTGCGCGTTGAAACACGCTTGCGCCCGCAGTGGGACGAGGCGTTCGAGTTCAAGAGCGAATCGCGCGCGGCAATGCTGAGCGCGCTGCAAAAGTCCCTCGCCGGCACGCCGGTATTCGATGTCGTCAATGCGCGCACTAGCCGCTCGGGTGGGCGCCTGGCTTTGCGCAGCCACTTTGTTCCTTACACCAGCAACGATCCAAGCAAGAAGCTGCAGGCGGTGCTGGTGCTCGACACTATTGCATCGCACACCGAATTGATCGAGCTTGATCGACTCAAGCGCAGCAAGTCGCAGTACAAATCGCTGGTCGAAGCGTCGGCGAATCTGATTTGGGCGTGCGACGATAAATTCATGGTCACCTTCGTCAGCCGCCGCGCAACGCGCGAGATTTACGGATACGAAATGCGCGAGCTGCTCGGCCGCTCGGTCGAAGTGCTGCTGCCCTCCGATATCGATCAGCCTGCGGTCGGCATCGCCTTCGAAGCGTTGCGCGAGGGCAAGCCGATTCGCGATCTGGAGGCGGTGCACATGACGCGGGGCGGGCGGCGGCTGATCGTGTCGATCAGCGCGGCTCCGCTGCGGAGGCCCGATGGCACGTTCGCCGGCGCGATTGGCATGAACGCCGATCTGACCGCACTCAAGTCGCGCGAGCGGCGACTCTCCGAAGCGCTGCGTGTCGAGCGTACCGTCCTTGATTCAGCGGGCCAGGCGATCGCGGTTGTAAAGCTCGGCATCGTGCAGCGTTGCAACGATGCGTTCCTGCGCCTTGTAGGCTTGCCGCCCGACGAGCTGTCACACACGCAGCTCACCGATTGCCTGCTCGAGCCCGACGACTGGCGCGACATCACCGTGGCTGCGGAGGAAGCGGGTGTGCGCGACCAAGCCGTCGTGCGTGAACTGCGCGTGCAGCGCGGCGCCAAGCTGACGCAGGGACTAAACGAGGGCGCGGCGTGGTGCCAGATTACTGCACGCTCGATTGCGCCCGGCGAGTTCGTGCTGGTGATTGCCGACATCGACACACTGAAGCAGCGCGAGGCCAATGCGCTTCATGAAGCGCAGCACGATGAGCTCACCGGTCTTCCAAATCGCCGCTTGCTGGCCGAGCGCGCGGCCTCGGCACTGGCGACATCTGAGTTGCGCAATGTCAGCTGCGCGGTGTTGGCGATTGATCTCGATGGATTCAAGGACATCAACGACCAGTACGGCCACGATGTTGGCGATCTGATGCTGCGCGAAATTGCTGTACGACTGGCGCGCGTGATGCGACCGCAGGACACCGTGGCGCGGCGAGGCGGCGACGAGTTCGCGGTACTGGCGCCCGATGTTGGCTCGCGCCTCGAGGTAGAAAAAATTTCACTGCGGTTGTTGCAGGCCGTGTC
>JACCZX010000099.1 GCA_013695705.1 Burkholderiaceae bacterium
GCGCGACCAGCACGATGAAGCCGGTCCACGAAAATGTTTTCGCCAGTGGCGTGTAGGGATCGAGCCCGTGCACGTTCATCGCGTTGAACGCGAAGGGCACGATCAGCACCACCAGCATGATGCGCAAGGCGTGCGACGCGGCGACCTTATCGACCTCGCCACCGTTGCGTTGCGCCTGCGCGGCCATCTCAGGCGCACCGCCGATCGCCATCGCAAAGAACGAGGTGGGCGCGGACGCGCCGACGGCTTTAGACAACAGCCAGCCCCCCAGCCAGCCCAGCACGATCGAGAACATGACCGCCAGCGCAATCCATGGCGAGAGCCGCACGATCTCTCGCACCACATCGGGAGAGAAATACAAACCGAGTGCGACGCCGATCGCCCACTGGCCGCCCTCGCGTGCCAGCGGCGGCTCGGCAATCTTGCCGTTGGCCATGCTGACGGCCGCCACCGCCACCAGCGGTCCGATCAGCCACGGCAGCGGTGTTCTCAAATAAACGCACACCAACGCCCCGACCATCGCAACCGCCATCGCAGCCAGCGAGCGCCAGAATGAAAACGCCGCGCGAGGCGCGGCGCTCGATGGCTCGATGTCGCTCACGCCAAAGGTCGAGTCTTGCGGCGCGACAGGCGCACGATCCACGGCACCACGATCAGCGCCGCCGTTAACGCGAGCAACGATGCCGATATCGGCGAGGTAAAGAACACGCTCGGATCGCCCTGGCTGATCGACAGTGCGCGCCTGAATTGCGTCTCGGCCAGCGGCCCGAGGATCAGTCCGATCACCGCAGGAGCCACCGGGAATCCCCAGCGCCGCATCGCGAAGCCGAGCAACCCAAACACATACAGCGTGACCAGATCGATCACCGATTGATGCAGGCTGTACGCGCCGAGCGTGGCAAAGATCAAAATGCCGCCGTACAGCCACGGCTTCGGGATCGCGAGCACCTTGACCCACAAGCCAATCAACGGCAGGTTCAGCACCAACAGCAGCACGTTGCCGATATAAAGGCTCGCGATCAGCCCCCATACCAGCGCGCTTTGCGTCTGGAACAGCAGCGGCCCGGGCTGAATGCCGTAGTTCTGAAACGCTGCCAGCAGAATCGCCGCGGTGGCCGAGGTCGGAATGCCGAGCGTCAGCAACGGCACCAGCACGCCGGTCGCCGATGCATTGTTGGCGGCTTCCGGCCCGGCAACACCTTCGATCGCGCCGTGCCCAAACTCTTCAGGGTGTTTCGACAGCTTCTTCTCGGTCGCATACGACAGGAACGTCGGTATTTCCGCACCGCCGGCTGGAATCGTGCCGAACGGAAACCCGATCGCGGTCGCGCGCAGCCACGCCGGCCATGAGCGCCGCCAATCGTCGCGCGTCATCATCAGAGAGCCGGTCAGCCGCTCCTGCTCTTCCTTGACTCGGCTTTGATACGCCGCGCCGTACAACGCTTCGCCGACCGCGAACAATCCGACCGCCAGCACCACCACGTCGATGCCGTCGAGCAGCTCGGGTACGCCGAATGCAAACCGCATCTGCCCGGTGGTTTCGTCGATGCCGACCAGGCCCAGCAACAGGCCAATGAACAGCGTGGTCAGTCCGCGCACCGTCGAGCTGCCGAGCACCGCGGCGACGGTCACGAACGCAAACACCATTAATGCGAAGTAATCCGCCGGCGAAAAACGAAGCGCGATTTCGACCACGACCGGCGCCAGCAGCGTCAACAGCACGACCGAGATCGAACCCGCGACAAACGATCCGATCGCCGCCGTGGCCAGCGCCGGGCCGGCGCGCCCGCGCTTGGCCATCTTATTGCCTTCGAGCGCGGTCGCGATCGAAGCCGATTCGCCCGGCGTGTTCAGCAGAATCGTCGTCGTCGATCCGCCGTACATCGCGCCGTAATAAATTCCCGCAAACATGATCAGCGCGCCGGTCGGGTCGAGCTTGACCGTCAGCGGCAGCAGCATCGCGACCGTCAGCGCCGGGCCGACGCCCGGCAGCACACCCACCGCCGTGCCGAGCGTGACGCCGACGAATCCCCACAGCAGATTGATCGGCGTCAGCGCGACCGCAAAACCCTGCAACAGCGCACTGATCGTTTCGCTCATATGCCTGCGCCGCCGAGCAGCGGTGTCAGCCAGCCGGCGGGCAAGCCGACGTTCAAAA
Source organism: Burkholderiaceae bacterium (assembly GCA_013695705.1). GTDB lineage: Bacteria > Pseudomonadota > Gammaproteobacteria > Burkholderiales > Burkholderiaceae_F > JACCZX01. Next base: position 2,159 of record JACCZX010000099.1, read on the forward strand.
ACTTGACGAAGAACAGGAACACCAGCAGCCCGAGGACCAACCCCAGAGCCGTATCGCGCACCGGCCGCGCGCTGCCGAATCCGCGCGCGACGCACACGAACAGCAGCGCCGCGGCCAGCACGAATCCGGCGCTGTGAATCAGCGCCATTTGCGCGAACAACCCGGCCGTGACCCACGCGAACGCCGCTGCGTGAAACGCGTGTTCGCCACGCTCCGTCGGATCGTCCGGCACGCGCGCGCGCCAACCCCCCGCGAGTGCCTCGATCAGCAGCCAGACTCCAAGCGCGGCCAGGCTGCCGGCCACCGCAATCGGGATCGCGTTCGGCCCGATGCCCGAATAGCCGCCGGCCGACGGCAGGCGCAGCGCGGTGAACAGAGCGAACGCGCCAAGCGCCAGTACGCCGGCCGACAGCACAAGCTCGATGCGCGCGCCCGCGGCGCTACGCGCCATGCTTTACTTTTTGAGACCGAGCGAGTCGATGATCGAACTGATGCGCTTGGTGTCTTCTTCGATGAACGCCTTGTACTGATCGCCGCCCAGATACCAGTCGTCCCATCCGAACTTGCTCAACGACTCTCTCCACGCGGGCGAGTCGGTCGCCGTCTTGACAGCGCTCACCAACGCATCGCGCTGCGCCGTGCTGATGCCCGGCGCTGCAAATACACCGCGCCAGTTGCCGAGCACGACGTCGATGCCTTGTTCCTTTAACGTCGGAATGTTGTCGATCTTCGCCGGTGACGAAACCGCCAGCGCGCGCATGCGGCCCGCTTTGATCTGCTCGGCAAATTCACCGAGCCCCGAGACGCCAGCCGCGACGTGGCCGCCCACGATCGCAGAAATCGCTTCGCCGCCGCCCTTGAACGGAACGTAGTTGATCTTGCTCGGATCGGCGCCGACCGCTTTGGCGATCAAGCCGATCAGGATGTGATCGGTCCCGCCCGCCGAGCCGCCACCCCAGGCGACCTTGCCGGGTTCCGCCTTGAACGCCTTGACCAGATCGCCCATCGTCTTGTGCGGCGAGTTGGACGGCACGACGATGACGACGTACTCGCTGGTCAACCGCGCGATCGGAGTGACCATCGATAGATCGACCGGCGACTTGTTAAGCAAGATGCCGCCGACCATCACCATGCCACCCATCATCAGCGCATTCGGATCGCCCTTCGCGCTGTTGACGAACTGCGCCAGCCCGATCGTGCCGGCGGCGCCGCCTTTGTTGTCGAACTGCACCGACTGCGCGACCTTCGCGCTTTGAATCGCCGCTGCGAGCGCGCGGCCGGTCTGATCCCATCCGCCGCCGGGGTTGGCGGGGATCATCATCTTCACCGTTCCGAGCGGTTGAGCGGGCTGGGCATGCGCTCGCAAGCCGCTCAGTGCGGCCAGCGTAGCCGCAGCGGCGATCGAAAACTCCCGTCGTTTCATATAAATCTCCTTAAGGTGTGCTCTGTGGCCGAGCTCACATCAAGGATACCGTCATCAAGCGCCAATATGAAGTTGATACTGCGCGCCGCTGGAAAACGTGCAACTGCCCGTGCCCTGCGTTGCAGTGTTCATCGTGTAGCGGCAATTCGCGTGCGATCCGCGCGCACCGTAGGCGCTCGCGATACCACTGCGCGCGTTGGCCCCACCCGCGCGAGTCGCCTCCCCAGCCATTGTTTCAGTGCCGACATTCAACGTGAAGGTGCCGCGCCCGTTCAGATGATTGGTGACCGTACCGGCGATGACGCCAGTGTTAGCCGCGGCGTCGTTGGTCGGATACAGCCGCACCGGCAGCGTTTGCGATGCGGGCGCGGCGATGACTCCCGGCGCGTGCGCCGAGCCGGTGATCGGGTAGGCGGCGGTGCCGTCGGCGTTGAGCGGAACGACAATGCAGCCGGTCGTCAAGAGTGCGGCACTGCTGACCGTAATAGTGAAGCGCGACATGCGATGACTCCGATTTAGCGAGCAGATGCTCGCGAGTCATCGTCTACGTTCGAAGAGGCGGCGCCAGCATGTGCTCGACAGGTCGCACCTTTCGCCACTGGCAGTAGCGCTTCAGGCAACCGGCCTGACGTCAATCGGCACGCAAAGCGTCAACAATCTTCATTCGGCTCGCCTTGATTGCCGGCAGAAATCCGCCGATAAATCCCATGGTCAGCGAGAAAATCAACGCGTAGGTGACGATGCCCGGCGTCAGCGTGAACGCGAACGCGAGTTCGGAGAACGATTGAAAATTGGTGGTCGACACGGTGATTGCCGTCAAAAAACTGGCGGCAATCAGTCCAACCACACCGCCGACCAACGCCAATAACAACGATTCAAGTAGGAACGCCAGCAAGATCGACGCGCGCTGAAATCCCAACGCGCGCAGCGTGCCGATTTCTGCAGTGCGCGTCGCAACCGCCGCATACATCGTGATCGTTGCGCCGATCATCGCGCCGAGCGAAAAAATGATCGACAGCGCCATGCCGAGCAGCGTGATGAAGTTCGACAGCGACGACGATTGATCGGCATAAAACTGCGCCTCGCGCTTGATATCAACCTTCAGTCGCGGATCGTCGTCGAGCCGCGATTTGAGCGCGACAAAGGATTCCGGCGTCGAGATTTTGGCGACGACCGACGAATACACCACGCGGCGAAATGCCTGCATCATCTGCTCGACATCGCCCCAGATTTCGGAATCGAATGCGGTCTTGGACGCGTCGAACACCCCTACCACTGTCCACGAACGTCCCGCGAACGACAACTGCTGCCCGATTTCAACACCGGCGAACCCGCGCGCGACGGAGGCGCCAACGACGATTTCCGACGAGCCCGCGCTGAACATCCTGCCTTGCACGATGCGCGCCTGCGGGCGCAATGTCTTGCCCATGTCGGGCAGCCCCCGCACCACAACGTTGCTGCGCTTGAGAGGTTGATTAACACCCGACTGGCTGATTTTCGGCAGCGAGTTCAGCACCACCACCTCTTTCGAGACCAGCGGTTGTCCATTGACCCCGCGCGCCACTTCAGGCGAGGTTTCGATCAGCGCCGCCTGGTCGCGCGTCAGGCCGCTCTGGATTTCGGTTTGAGCGCCCTGCCGGATCACAACCACATTGTCGGGCGACCCGGTCGCTACCAGCGTCGCTTTCAACCCAGCATCGAGCATCAGGACGGCGGCGAACACGAATACCACGAGCGCCATGCCGCCGGCAGTCAACACCGTGGTCAGTTTGCGCACCCACAAGTTGCGCGCGATGTAGTTGACGGGCAGCTTCATTACGCCACGTGACGCAAACCATCAACGATCTTCACTCGTGCCGCGCGCACGGCGGGAACAACGCCGGCCACCAGCCCGACGGCCACCGCGCATGCCGCCTGCAGATAAAACGTTTGCGCGACGAGCGGCATTTTTGCAAACACGCTGACCGTCAGTGCGTGAAAGCCTTGCACCACCAGCGGAGTCATCAGCATTCCGATACCGGCGCCGAGTATCGCGAGTAAGAATGCCTCAGCGATGATCATCGCAGCGACCGCGCCCGGCTTGAACCCAAGTGCTTTCAGCGTTGCGTATTCGGATAACCGCTCGCGCGCGGTCATCGCCATCGTATTGGCCGCCACCGCCATGATGATCAGGATGACGACGTAACTGACACCCTCGATCGCGACCACGATGGTCTCGACCATCGCGACGAATCCAAGTGTGAACGCCTTCTCAGTTTCGGTCAGCGTCTCAGCCAGCGAATTCTTGAACTCAGCGTCGATCGCGCGCGAGATGTCGGGCGCAGCCTGTCCGTCATTGATGCTCACCACGAACACGCCGGCGAGATCGCCGCGCCGCGGCGCAGTTCGCTTCAGCTGTTCGTTCAGATAGTCGTAATGAAAGTACATCTGCCGCGTTATGGTCGTCTCATCTTTCGCGGCGTAGATCGCACGCACAACGAATTCCCAGTTGCCCGGATAAATTCCGCTTTTGAGCGGCACGGTGTCGCCGACCTTGAAGCCGTAAAGGTCGGCCAACTGTTGTCCGATGGCCGCGCCCTGCCGATCGCGCAGGAACGCCTGATATTGCTCGGGCTCGAATACAAACTCGGGATACATCGGAAAATAGGTCGACGCATCGACCGCGAATTGCGCAAAGAAATTTTTGGGCTCCTTGTAGATACCGCCGAACCAGTTCGACACCGACACAGACGTCACACCGGGAGTCGCGCGAATCTTGTCGCGGTAATACACCGGCATCGAGAACGTCAGCGAAATCGCGCTGCGCGTGATCAGCCGCGTCGCCGATGCGGCGTCGGCGCCGGCGTACCACGCCCGCACGACGGTCTGCAGCAGTCCAAACGCGAGGATCGCGATTACCAGGCCAACGATGGTCAACGTCGAACGCAGCTTGGCGCGGAAGATGTTGCGAAAGACGAAGTTCAGGAAAAACATTCAATGCGCTGGCGCCGTATCGGTCAGTTGCCCTTTGTCGAGGTAGATCAGATGATGCGCAGCCTCGGCCGCGCGTGGATCGTGCGTCACCATCACAATCGTCTTGCCGAGCTCGAGGTTGAGCCGATCGAGCAGCTTCAGAATGTCGGCGGCCGATTGCCGATCCAGATCGCCGGTCGGCTCGTCGGCAATGATCAACAGCGGGTCGGTCACCAGCGCGCGCGCAATCGCAACTCTCTGCTGCTGCCCGCCCGACAGCTCGTTCGGATAATGCTTGACACGATCGGTCAGCCCGACCATCGCCAGCAGCATGTCAACGCGCTCGCGCCGCTCGCCGCGCGACAATGAGGTGAGCTGCAATGGCAGCTCGACGTTTTCAAACGCGGTTAATACCGGCATCAGGTTGTAGAACTGGAACACGAAGCCCACCGACCGCGCGCGCCAATCAGCCAGGTCAGAGTCGTTAAATTGCGTGATGTCTTCGCCGGCGACATGAAGGCGACCCGCGTCGGGCTTGTCGATGCCCGCCACCAGGTTCAGCAGCGTGCTCTTGCCGGAGCCCGACGGACCCATCAGCGCAACGAAATCACCCTCGCGGATCGTCAGATTGATATCGGTCAGGACGGGCACCGGCTGGCCGCCGCGCACATAGCCCTTCGATAAATGTTCGATCTCGACCAGCGCACGCCTCTCGGCAAAGGCGCCGACCGACGCATCCATCGTTACTTCTTGGCCGCGGCTACGTGCGCGCCGTCAGCAAGGCGCTCGCCGGGCGCCGCCACCACGCGCGTGCCCGGCGCAAGGTCGACACGAACCAGGTCACCGACTTTCGCACCCACCTTCACCGCAGTGCGCTTTACCTGATTGTCTTTGTCAACCACGAACACGACGTCCTGGCCGTCACGCTTGACGATCGTCTCGGCGCGCAGCGCAGACACCGGCTTGCGCTCATTCGTCGTCAATGCGCGCGACAGGAATGCCGTTTTAGCGCTCATGTCGGGCAATACGCGCGCATCGCGCTCGACAAACCTAACCTTCACCAGCAGCGTCGCCTTGCTGCGATCGACCGTCGGCACGATGCGGCTCACTTCGCCGAGCAAGCGGAGGTCGGGAAACGCATCGAGTTGAATTTCGGCGGCCTGGCCGATGGTGATCTTCGCGATCGACGCTTCCGAAACATCGGCCTCGACTTCGAGCGTTTCCATGTCGGCCATCGTCACGACGGCGCCGGTGGTCCCCGCGGCCGCAGAAAACGGCGTGACGATGTCACCCACGTTCGCGCTCTTGGTCAGCACCATGCCGGTGAACGGCGCGCGGATCAGCGTCTGGTCGTACGCAACATCGGTCGCACGATGGTTGGCCTGCGCCACCGCGATCTGCGCCTTCAACGTATCGATCACCGCGCGCGCCTTGTTGTAGCGCGCTTCGGCGGTATCGAGCGCAGAACCGGCGATGAACTTCTGCTGCGCCAGATCCTGCGAGCGCCGGTAGGCTGAAGCGGCATCTTCGAGATCGGCTTGCCCTTGCGCGAGATTGGCACGCGCTACTTGCACCTGCGCCGCCGCCTGCTCGCGCGTGGCGGCCACATCACGATTTTCCAGCCGCGCAATGATGTCGCCTTCGTTGACGCGCTGCCCTTCCTGCACGCCAAGCCATTCGAGCCGGCCGGTGCCCTTTGATGACACCGACGCGCGCCGCGCGGCGACCACTCGGCCGGTGGCGTTCAGCACCGAGACCGAGGTCGATGGGTACGCGGCGGCGACCGTAGCGATCTCAACCGCCTGCGGCGCGTTGCGCCGGCTGATGAACAAAGCGGCCGCGGCGATCACGATGATCAGAGTGGCCCAGAAGTACCAGCGCTTCCACAATGGACGACGTCGCCGCGGCGCGGCGCCGCGATTGATCGAAAGTCCGGAAAGCGACGACTCGGACGCAGATACTTGATCAGCCATTGGAATCAGATGGGAGCGGAGCCGCGGATCGAAAGCCGCTTTCGCGAAATTGAGCTGTGCATGCTAAAGCACCACTCTAAGCGGCCGCGGCGATTGGCGCCGCAGCGCGGGCGATTGGCGAAAAAAAGCCGCCGTGCGTTTAACGTTACGGCGGCGTGAGGACCGAAGACTATGTCAGTTCGGAATATTCACCGTGTTGCCCGTAAAGCTGATCACATCGCCGGCGGCGGGTGTCAGCGAAATCGCCGGCACATTCGCTATGGTAATCGCGGGCGCTGCTCCCGGCGCGCCGCCGCGCGGTGTGGTCCGCACGACCTGTGAGCCCGGCAACGCAGCGCCGTTGCGCAGATGGTTCCACATCAAATTCAGCGCTTGGAAGTCGTAGTAGTGCATCGGAATAAAGCGAGTGTCGTACCCGGCGAAGCCGAGGAACGCTTCGAAGTGCTGAGCATTCAGCACCTCGATATACGACAGCCGGCTCGCCGCACCCTCGACCGTTTTATTCGCGCCGAAATAGGGGCGTGACGTATGGTTGACCGGCACCAGAGTGTCGGCGCGCCCATGGACAATCAAGGTCGGCTTCGCGCGCAGATTGCCGTTTACGCGCACCTGATTGACACTTGCCTGCACCGCAAGGGCATCAGTACCAAACGTAGTCCACAACTGCCGCAAGCACTGCGCGCCGGTAAACGCGAAATTGTTGTCGGCCAGGAAGTGGTTGATCGCACCGCCACCCGCGTTGTTGTAAATCAGGTTTATACCGTTGGTGGGAGGAATACCGTTGCCGTTGCCGAAGATTGTTAGCATCGGCGAGGCCACGGCAGCCGCCGGCATACCTCCCGCATTGGTGGTTGCAAAGCTAAATCCGCACAGATTGCTGATCACGCTAGCGCGCGCATACGCGTTGGCATACGTCACGGCGACCGCTGGCGTAGCGAAAGCGAAGTGCGATGCGTGCAGCAAGTCGGACTCCGGTTCCCAACCCGCGGCTCGCAGGCGCGCCAATGCATCGGCCGATTGCGCTGCAAAATTAACGCCGACCACATCGCCACTCGCGAGCAACGCGGCGCAGCGAGCTTGCGCACTCGCCATCGGCACGAATGTTAAAAGCGGCGACGCGGCAGCAGTGGCTGCATAAGCCGCACACGGTTGCAATAGGTTGGCCAGCGTCGCGTAGTCGTAAAGCGGCCGCCCGATCGCGGTCGCCGGAAAGGCGACACCGCCGCGCGCAACCATTAACGATGCCGGCACGGTGGGATTTATTTGCGGCTCGCCAACCACCACGGCATCGATTAGGCCGGTGGTATCTCCCTCGGCCGCAGCGATTGCGGCACCGCCGCCGTTGGATACCGATGCGGCGATCACCAGGGTGTTGGCTGCGGTGTACACCTGCTGCTTGGTGGTCGTTCCCGGCAGCACCGGCGCGAACTGCTCATTCGCAGCGAATATCGCAAACTCGATCGCCTGCCGCGTGTACAAGCCCCAGTCCTTTTCGGGATTAACTTGCGAATGCGCGTTCTTGAACGCATAGCGGAACGGAGTGGCAGCGACGAAAGTGTTTCGCTGCGCGTCCGTCAGCGACGCAGTGAAGTGACTTGCGTTGCCGGCCGTGACTGCGTTGGCCGTGAGCCCGTTAATCAACGTGATCGTATTGGTGTCGAGCTCGTGCGCACCGTTGCCGGTGCCCTTGTCGGTATAAGCGACTGCACAGCCGCGCTTCAGTCCCCATTCGGCGGCGGCAGATACCGCACCATAGACGCCGCGCGACCCCGATGAACTCGCCGTCACCACGCATGCGGCCGCTTGATTAAATGTCGATGGAATCTGAACCATCAACGTCGCCAGCGCCTTGCCAGTTGCATCGACGCTGTAAGCCAGGTATTCGGTACCCGCGATCTTGCCTGCACCCGCGGTAGTTACCGGTGCGCCACCATCGAGCGGAACATTCGGGCCATACAGAGTGCCGTACCCGCCGTTTGTGGTGATGTCGACCAGCGCGCGGTAGTTGTTATAGATCGCGCGCTTGCGCAACTCGGCTGCGGTCGGCACCGCTGAGAGTGCGGGCGCGGCCCCTTGCAAACCGTCCCAACCCAGACCTGCTGTTAATAAATCGTCAGTCGTGCCGTCGTACGCGGCAGTGGTCACGGTTCCAAGGAACGCTGGCCGCACATTCGCTGGCGGCGCTGGTGGTGGCGGCGGGGGAGCCGGCGGTTGCACCGGCGGTGGCGCCGGCGCCGCATCATCGTCGCTACTTCCGCACGCAGTCAGTGCGGTCACGGAAAGCGCTATGCAAAAAATGGCGCTGTAGCGGCCTCGGCGCGAGCCGCGCGTTGAGTTGTCCATCGTGTCTCCTGAAGTTTCGCTGCTCGTACGACAGCGCTGCGCGCACCGTACACCGCTCGCTCGCGCGCAGGAAGCGCAGGGCTGCAATCGCTCCGTGCAAAAATGCACAATGGCTCGCCGCGCCCGCTCGCGCACTCCTCCGACCGTCACCAACTGGTCGGACCTTCGCTATTTTCTCGAAGCAGCGCGCACCCGAAGTCATACCGCGGCGGCGCGTCGACTCGGCGTCGAACATACGACGGTCTCGCGACGGCTGCAAAGGCTGGCGCGCGAATACGGCGCGCCGCTACTGGAGCGCGCACGCGATGGCTGGGTGCCGACCGAGGCGGGCCGGCAACTGATGGTGCATGCCGAAGCGATGGAAGCCGCTGCACTGGCCGCCGCCGAAGAGCTGGCGGGTGCACCCGCGACGGTTACCGGAACAGTGCGGCTCGGCGTGCCGGAAGTATTGGGAGCGCGCGTGCTGACCCCGCGCTTGCCGCCGCTGCTGCAGCAACATCCCGATCTGCACATCGAATTGCTGTTGCTACCGCGCTCCCCAAGTCTGGCGGCGCGTGAAGCTGACCTGACAGTGACGCTCGACCCGCCGCGCCAGGGGCGCTATTACGTAACGCGGCTGGCGCAGTTGCAATACGACTTGTGCGCGTCGGCAGAATATCTGGCGCAGCATCGACCGATCACTCGCCGCTCCGACCTATCGGGCCATCGGTTTGTCGACTACGTGCAGGACTATCTTCTGAGCGATTCGCTTCGTTACCTGGACGAGCTGGGCCTTAGTCCGCAGCGGGTATTTGCCGCCACCGGCATGCAAGCGCAGTACGAAGCGATTCGCTGCGGGCTCGGGCTCGGCATGCTGGCGCGCTATCTGTTGTATCCCGATACCTCGTT
>JACCZX010000109.1 GCA_013695705.1 Burkholderiaceae bacterium
GGTTACGCGCACCTGCTTTGAATCTCGAGCAGGATTTGTACGTTGCCGAGGGACTCAAGACCGGCCGCGCGATGGTCAAGGACGAGGACGTGTGCCTGCACTGCGGTCTGTGCGCCGAGCGCTGCCCCACCGGCGCGTGGGATATGCAGAAGTTTCTGCTGGAGATGACCGTCGCCGGGCGCGATTGCCGCACGCGGCCTGCTTCTGCTGTCAGGGTGGCTGCATGAACGCTCCGGACCGAGGCGCCGCTTCAGCGCAGCGCACGCCGCGCATCAACGCAGTCAATGACTTCGTCGTCAAGTTTGCGAACGTCAACGGTTCAGGATCGGCGTCGGCGAACGAACTGTTCGCGCGCAGCATTCTGCGCATGGGCGTTCCGGTGTCGCCGCGCAATATTTTTCCGTCCAACATTCAGGGCCTGCCTACGTGGTACGAGGTGCGGGTGACCGAGCACGGCCACCTTGGCCGCCGTGGCGGCGTCGATTTGATGGTCGCGATGAATCCGCAGACATGGGAAAAAGACATCGCGGAAATCGAGCCCGGCGGCTATCTGATGTACGACAGCACCAAACCGATCGCGGCGGCGAAGCTTCGCGCCGACATCAATCTGATCGGCGTTCCGCTGACCGATATCGCCGCGAGCAAGTACGTCGACGCCAAAGAGCGGCAGCTGCTGAAGAACATCATGTACGTCGGCGTGCTGACTGCGCTGCTCGGCATCGAACCCGAAGTCATCGCGCAGCTGCTCGGCGAGCAGTACAAGGGCAAGGATCGGCTGATCAAGCCGAACCTTGACGCCTTCATGACCGGCCTGCACCACGCGCGTGAGCGGCTCGAAGACGCGATGGAGTTGCGTGTCGAGCGGCGCGATGCGGTCGGCGATCGCATCTTCATCGAAGGCAACGCGGCGGCGGCGCTCGGATGCGTTTACGGCGGCGCGACCGTGTGCGCGTGGTATCCGATCACGCCGTCGTCATCGCTGGCCGAAGCGTTTCAAAAGTATTGCAGCAAGTATCGCGTTGATAAAGCCACCGGCACCAACAAGTTTGCAATCGTGCAGGCGGAAGACGAGCTGGCGTCTATCGGAATCGTCATCGGCGCCGCCTGGAACGGCGCGCGTGCGTTCACCGCTACGTCGGGGCCCGGCATCTCGCTGATGAGCGAGTTCATCGGCCTTGCGTACTTTGCGGAAATTCCCGCGGTGATTATTGACGTGCAGCGTGGCGGGCCTTCGACTGGCATGCCGACTCGCACACAGCAGTCGGACTTGATCGCGTGCGCTTACGCATCGCATGGCGATACGAAGCACGTGCTGCTGTTTCCGGAAGATCCCTATGAATGCTTCGAGTTTGCCGCTGCTGCGCTCGACCTCGCGGAACGATTGCAGACGCCGATTTTTCTGATGACCGATCTGGACATCGGCATGAATCACCGCCTGTCGGCGCCGTTGACCTGGGACGAGAGCCGACGCTACGACCGCGGCAAGGTGATGAGCGAGGCCGATCTCGAGTCAGGACGTGACTTCGGACGTTACCTTGACGGTGACGGTGACGGCGTCCCGTGGCGCACGTTGCCCGGCACGCACGCCACTCGCGGCGCGTATTTCACGCGTGGCACGACCAAAGATGCCTACGCACGCTATTCCGAAGCCGGCCCCGATTACATCTACAACATGGAGCGGCTGCTGAAGAAGTTCGAGACCGCTTCGAAGCTGGTCCCGCAGCCGGTGCTTGCAGCGGCAGCGCAGAAAACTGCGTACGGCGTTATTTACTTCGGGTCAACTGCGCCGTCGATGAACGAGGCGCTTGGCCGCCTGCAGCAACAGGGCGTGCATCTGGATCGGTTGCGGGTACGTGCATTTCCTTTTGCATCGTCCGTCAAAAAGTTCATCACGGACCACGAAGCCGTGTTCGTAGTCGAGCAGAATCGCGACGGCCAGCTGCGTTCGATGCTGATCAACGAGTTGGGAATCGATCCGGCGCGGCTGGTGGCGGTACTGCACTACGACGGCACGCCGATTACCGCGCGCTTCATTGTCAAGGCGATTGGAGCGCGTGCGCACGGCGCCAACGTGCTGCCGATAAAAGCCGACAAGGCGGCATGAGGAGCTTTCGATGACCTACCTTGTAAAGCCGAAGCTGCGCCACCCCACACTGCCCGCGAACAGTCTTGGCTATACACGGCGCGACTACGAAGGGAAAATCTCGACGCTATGCGCCGGCTGCGGACATGATGCAATTTCCGCCGCAATCGTGCAGGCGTGCTGGGAACTTGCGATTGAGCCGCATCGTGTTGCAAAGTTATCAGGCATCGGCTGCTCGTCGAAGACGCCCGATTACTTTCTCGGCGCGTCGCACGGATTCAATTCGGTGCACGGCCGCATGCCGTCAGTGCTAACCGGCGCCAATCTGGCGAATCGCGATTTGATCTACCTCGGCGTCTCCGGCGATGGCGACTCAGCGTCGATCGGGCTTGGCCAGTTTGCGCATCTGATCAGACGCGGCGTCAACATGACGTACATCGTGGAAAACAACGGCGTATACGGCCTGACCAAAGGACAGTTTTCAGCCACCGCGGATCGCGGATCGAAAGCAAAGCGCGGCGCGGTCAATCGCGATTCACCGATCGACATGGTTGCGATTGCACTGCAGCTTGGAGTGACCTATGTAGCGCGCAGTTTTTCGGGCGACAAGGACCAGCTGGTGCCGCTGATAAAGGGCGCATTGAGCCACCGCGGATCCGCGTTGATCGACGTGCTGAGCCCGTGTGTCGCATTCAACAATCATCCCGGCAGCACCAAAAGCTACGACTACGTTCGCGAACACAATGACGCAGTAAACCGGCTCGATTTCATGCCGTTCCGTAAAGCGATCGAAGCGGATTACGAGCCGGGCGAAGTTATCGAGATCACGCAACACGACGGCAGCCGGCTGCGGCTGCGAAAACTGACCGACGGGTACGACGCCGGCGACCGGTTGGCGGCGATCAGCCACATTCACGTGCACCAGGCGCGCGGCGAAATTGTCACCGGCCTGTTGTACATCGACCCGGCGGCGGACGATCTACACGAGCACCTGGCTACAGTCACGACCCCGCTCAACAAGCTCACCGAGGCCGAGCTCTGCCCCGGCGCGGCGGCGCTGGATATCATCAACGCAGAGATGCGTTAGCGTTTCACAACGCGTTCATCCAAAGTTCGGCGCGTCTTCACCTGGCGCCGCGACGATAGGGCTTCACCCTGTCGGAGTTCATCGTGTTCAAATCGCCGCGCAATCCCTTGTTGGCCAAAGCCCTCGTCGTCGGCGCCCTCGCGCTGCTG
>JACCZX010000120.1 GCA_013695705.1 Burkholderiaceae bacterium
GCGCTAAAGCGTTTGCGCTCGACCAAATCCCGCCCGCGCCGTTCGATCAGCTCAGCGGTGACTTCGATGCGTGCGGTGCTGGTGCGAATGTCGTGAACGAATTCGTTGACTCCGATATTCAAAGTCAATCCGCCGCCGATCCCTCCGCCGATCCGTGACACCGAATCGAACACGCCGCGCGCTTCGATGCGCTCACTCAGCAATTGCACGATGCGCGCCGACGGACGATCGGTCCAGCTTGCAAACTGATAGAACTGGCGTTGTTGCGCGGCTTTGGTGTACGCCATCGAGTACGTGTCGCCGATCGTCTCCGACGGCAGGGTCGAGATCAGCAGCCGGCGATCGATCGGAGCCGCTCGTGCCTGCACCTTCGGCGACATGTCTTCGAGCCGATACTGCGCGAGCGCGGTTCCTTCGCCGCCAAGGCCGACGCTGATGCATCCGCCGATCAGCGCAGCGACGCAGAACACCAGCAGCAGGCGCATCCAGCGAAACGTCATGTTATTCACCGGGCCCTCGCTGTGTCTTGCCCGGACCGAGCAACGCAGCGCGCGGGTCGCGCAGTTGATCGAGCAGGCGTGTCATCGCCTCGATCGTGCTGCGTAACTCGGTGACAGCCACCGTCAACTGTTCATCCGTCGAAGAAGCCACATCTGCAAACGTGCTCGCGAGCGCCGATGTCTGCTTCTCCAGCGCGAACGCGGCGGTTGAAACGTCTCGCAGTGTTTGATCGGCTTGTTTGATCGCAGGTGCGATCTGGCTGCCGGTCGTTTCCGCAACCTGCGCAAACTTGGTTCCAGCGCGACCGACCTCGGTCGCTGCGCCGTTGAACGTCACCAACGTTTTGTCCAGATCTCTCATGCGCTGGTTGAGTCCGGCCGTCAGCTCCTTGACGTTGGCCAGCGACGACGTCACCGCGGCTCTATTTTCCGCGGTCAGCATCAAATTGATGCTCTCGAGTGTCTCGGCCGCAATATCGCCGATGCGCCCGACCTTGCCGGCAATCGCATCGAAGCTCGATTCGCCTTCGGCAATCAACGGATACGGTTGACCGTCGCGAACCTCGGCCAGCGGCGGACCGGGGGGCTCGGGCGTGATCAACGTAATGCGTGCGATGCCGGTCACGAAGTTGCGCACGACGATCGCTACCGTGTTGGTGCGCACCGGCGCGCGGCGGTCGGTGCGGATGGTGACGCGCACGCGATTGACCTTCTCGGCGAGCAGGTCGTAGTCCTCGACGCGTCCGATCTTGATGCCGCGCATGTCGACGTCGCCGCCGATCTGCAGTCCGTCCAGCGGCTGGCGCTCGAAGTAGATCGTGTAGTACTTGAAGTCCTGGCGGCCGCCGGCGCGGTTCAACCAGACGACGGCTGCGATCAACGCCGCGACCAGCACGATCACGGCGATACCGACGTAGGTGTATTTGGCTTCCGCTTCCATCGTGCCGATTCTACGAGACAGGCTCGCCGCGCGCATCGACCATCGTGCGCACCGAGAAGTACGACTGGATCCACTCGTCGTCGAGTTTCAGGATGTCGTCGATCGTACCGTCGGCGAGTACCTTGCCATTGGCGAGCACGATAATGCGATCAACCACCGTCAGCAGCGTGTCGAGATCGTGCGTGATTAGGAAGATAGTGATGCCGAGGTCATCGACCAACGAACGCACGAGTTTGTCGAACGCGCGAGCGGTGGTCGGATCGAGGCCGGAGGTTGGCTCGTCCAGAAACAGCACTTCGGGCTCGAGTGCGAGCGCGCGTGCGATCGCCGCGCGCTTGCGCATGCCACCCGACAACTCGCTCGGCATTTTCTCCGCGACATCGGGCTCGAGGCCGGCTTGCGCCAGGCGCAGCTTGATCAGCGGATCCAGCAGGGCGGGCGGCACTCTTGCATGCTCGACGAGCGGCACCGCCACGTTCTGCGCCACGGTCATCGACGAAAACAGCGCGCCGTCCTGGAACATCATGCCGAACCGGCGGCGCATCTCGTTGAGTTGATCTGCGGAGTCCTGCCAGACATCGGTGCCGAGCAAACGGATCTTCCCATCGGTGGGGCGGTGCAGGCCGATGATCTCTCGCAGCAGAACCGACTTGCCGGTGCCGCTGCCGCCAATGAGCGCCGTCAGCGTGCCGCGCTGCAAAGTGAAGCTGACGCCGTCGTGCACCGTTTGTTCGCCGAAGCGCGTGACGATCGCATCGACTTCGAGGATCGTCTCCCGGCGCTCTTTCATATTCGCAGCTCCTGGAAGAACACCGCGAACCCGGCGTCGAGCAGGATCACAGAGACGATGCTTTGCACCACCGTCGATGTGGTCGCCATGCCGACCGCGCGCGTATCGCGAGCGACCGACATGCCCATGCGGCAGCCGATCACGGCGATCGCCAGCGCGAACACGGGCGCCTTGACCAACCCGACCAGCGGGTGCGATATGTCGAGCGTCTCGCGCAGCCGCTCGATAAACGTGGTCGGCGTCACATCCAGCATCGAATTGGCAATCACCATCGCGCCCGTCAGGCTCATCAGGTCGCCGACGAACACCAGCAGCGGCATCGCGATCATCAGCGCGATTACGCGCGGCAACACCAGCACGTCCATCGGCGAAAGCCCGAGCGTGCGAATCGCGTCAGTCTCTTCGGTCAGCTTCATCGCGCCCAGCTGTGCGGTGAACGCCGCGCCCGAGCGGCCCGCCACGATCACTGCCACGAGGATCGGCGCAAACTCGCGCGTCATCCCGATGCCGACGCCGTCGACGACGAAGATGTTGGCGCCGAATTGTTCGGCCTGCAACCCGAGCAGGTACGTGAATACGACACCGATCAGCAGCGTCACGAGCGCGACCACCGGAATGGCGTTCAGGCACACCTGCTCGAACTGCACCGTCAACTCGCGCAGGCGCACGCTGCGTGGATGAAGCACGCTGTGCGCAACGCCCACGACCGTCGCGCCGAGAAAGTTCACGTCGCCCAACAGCCCGCGGCCGATGTCGATGGCCCGGCGGCCGATGCCTTCGAGCATGCGCTCACGGTGATGTTCGGTCGGCGCGCGTGCGGCCTCAAGGCGAGCTCGTACCTGCTCGACGATGCGCTGCTCATTGGCGGCGAAGCCAGTCAACTGCGGGTTTGATTGCCCTGCAGATTCGAGATAGTTGAGCAGCACAAGTGCGCCGGCCGAATCGATTTCGCCGACCTCGCTGCCGTCCACGACGAACTCTTTAGGTGGCTTCAGCGCCGCGAGTTGGTCCGTGATGCGCTCGACAAACGCCAATCGCCAGGCGCCGGTCAACCGCAACGTCGCGGCGGCTCCTGCGGAGACAAGAATCGCATTTGGCGCGTCGGTTTGCGCGCGCTCTGCGGCGGCAGGCATCACGCCCGCAATCTACGCTTTGAACGTTCGACGGCTCACCGTACCCTGACCCGCGCGAGTCGCTTCGCATTCGCTGTTGCGCGCCGATGCACAGGAGCCAGCCCGCCGCTCAGCACGCGTAAGGCGGAACCCTGCATCTGCGCCGTCGCGCGGGACAATGACCGACGCGCCGCGGCGCTCGAGGTCAGCGGCGTCGGCAACCACCACGCCGACATCCACGTCTGCGCCATCTGCTGGTTCGCTTTGAGCATCTGCAGCGCCATTTGATTCCACGATTCGCCGAAAGCGGCGATCTTTTCGGCGCCCATGCGCTGAAATTCCCGCTGATCGCGCTCGCTCGGCTGCGCGCTCGCTTTATTCATGCGACCAAGACGGTGCGCGACGACTTGCGGCACCGCGAACATCAGTTCGGCTGTTTGTGTGCCGATCCGAAGTGCACTGCGACGGGACTTCTTGTTCACTTTGTTTATCCCTTGTTTAGCGTGAAAGGCGGCGGCTCACGCCGCCAGCAACTGCCTCAGTACGAACGGCAAGATACCGCCGTGTTTGTAATACTCGACTTCGATCGGCGTGTCGATTCGTAGGGTCACCGCCACCTTCTGCGATTTGCCGCCGGCGCGATGAACGATCAACGTAGCACTCTGCTGCGGCTTGATGCCTCCTGCAAAACCTTCGATGTCAAACGTCTCGTTGCCCACCAGGTTCAGCGTCTGCGCGCTGTCGCTGCCGACGAACTGCAATGGCAACACGCCCATGCCGACCAGGTTGTTGCGGTGAATGCGCTCGAAGCTGCGCGCGAGCACCGCCTTGACACCGAGCAGCTGCGTACCCTTGGCCGCCCAGTCGCGCGACGAGCCGGTGCCGTATTCCTCGCCGCCGAACACGATCGTCGGCACGCCCTCGTCGATGTACTTCATAGCTGCGTCGTAGATCGGCATCTGCTCGCCCGACGGCTGATGCAGAGTGAAACCGCCCTCAATGCGCGATCCATCGACCTGCGGCGGAATCATCAGATTCTTGACACGCACATTGGCGAACGTGCCGCGCATCATCACTTCGTGATTGCCGCGGCGTGAACCATACGAGTTGAAATCGGCTTTCATCACGTTGTGGCCGATCAGCCATTGGCCGGCGGGCGACGTGTCCTTGATGGCGCCGGCCGGCGAGATGTGGTCAGTGGTGATCGAGTCACCGAAAATTCCCAGCGCGCGCGCACCTTTGACTCCTGTAGCCACTGCGGCAGGCTGCATGGTGAAGCCGTCGAAAAACGGCGGCTTTGCGATGTAGGTCGACTTTGGCCAGGTGTAGACCTGACCCGAGACGCTGCCCACCTTGTTCCACAACTCACCGGGGTCGCTTTTGACCTTGCCGTAATTGGACTGGTACGCCACCGGATCCATTGCATACTTCATCAGCGCATAGATTTCGTCGGAGCTCGGCCAGACGTCGCCGATCCATACGTCCTTGCCACTGCTGCCCTTGCCGAGCGGTTCGCTCATCAAATCTTTCAATACGGTGCCGGCGATCGCGTACGCAACCACCAGTGGCGGAGACGCGAGAAAATTCGCCTTCAGATTCGGATGGATGCGCGCTTCGAAGTTACGATTGCCCGACAGCACTGCCGCGCATACCAGGTTGTTCGTGACGATGGTTTCGTTGATCTCGGGCGACAGATCACCGGCATTGCCGATGCACGTGGTGCAGCCGTACGCGGCAAGCGAGAAGCCAAGCTTCTCGAGGTACGGCAGCAGGCCGGTTTTCTCCAAGTATTCGGTGACGATGCGCGAGCCCGGAGCCAGTGACGTCTTGATGTGCTTTTGCACAGTCAAGCCTGCTTCGACGGCTTTCTTCGCAAGCAGACCGGCTGCCAGCAATACACCCGGATTGCTGGTGTTGGTGCACGACGTAATCGCGGCGATCAGCACGTCACCGTCGGCGATGGAAACGACGCCGTGTTCGGGCGCAGGCACCGGCTGCAGCAGCGGCCGGTTGTCCTTCATCTCCGCCACCATGCGCGGTGCACCGGCGGGCGTTGCCGGTCCGGCGCCCGACCGCATGCCATCGGGCGTCACCACAAATCGCTGCGCCAGGCGTGCGGCCGGCTGGTTGAATCCGTTCTCGCTGATCGGCTGTGAGAACAGAGACGTGAACTGATTCTTCACCTTGCCGATTTCAATCCGGTCCTGCGGACGCTTGGGGCCGGCCAGAGACGGCGCGACCGTGGTGAGGTCGAGCGTGACGACCGATGAATAGTCGATCGCGCCAGCCTTTGGAATACCGAACATTTTCTGCGCACGAAAGTAGGCTTCGAATGCGGCAAGCTCGTCTGGAGTGCGACCAGTGCCTTCAAAATACGAAATCGTTTTTTCGTCGACTGGGAAAAAGCCCATCGTTGCGCCGTACTCCGGCGCCATGTTTGCGATCGTGGCTCGGTCCGGCACGGCCAGGCTGCTGGTGCCTTCGCCAAAGAACTCCACGAACTTGCCGACTACTTTCTCCTTGCGCAGCAGCTCTGTGACCGACAGCACGAGGTCGGTGGCGGTGACGCCTTCGCGCAGCTTTCCTTTCAGGTGCACGCCGACCACGTCGGGTGTCAGCAGATACACCGGCTGCCCCAGCATGCCGGCCTCGGCTTCGATGCCGCCGACGCCCCAGCCCACGACTCCGATGCCGTTGATCATCGTGGTGTGACTGTCGGTACCGACCAGCGAGTCGGGGTAATAAATGCCGTCCTTCTTGTAGACCCCGCGCGCCAGGTATTCGAGATTGACCTGGTGCACGATTCCGAAGCCTGGCGGCACGACGCCGAAAGTATCGAACGCCTGCATGCCCCATTTCATGAATTCGTAGCGCTCACGGTTGCGTTGGAACTCGAGCTTCATGTTCAGATCGAGCGCGTCCTTGGTTCCGTAGTGGTCAATCATGATCGAGTGATCGACCACCAGATCAACCGGGACCAGTGGTTCGATCGTTTTGGCGTCCTTGCCCATCTGGTCGGCGACGTTGCGCATCGCTGCCAGGTCGGCCAGCAGCGGCACGCCAGTAAAGTCCTGCAATATCACGCGCGCGACGATAAATGGGACCTCGTCGGTCCGCGCACCGGTCGGCTTCCAGTTGGCGAGCTGTCGCACGTGTTGTTCGGTGACTTTGACGCCGTCGCAATTGCGCAGCACCGATTCAAGCACGATGCGGATCGAGATCGGCAGTCGCGAGACCTTGCCAACGCCAGCGGCTTCAAGCGCGGCCAGGTTGTAGAACTTGCCCCTTTTGGGGCCGACGTTGAACTCTTGCAGCGAGCCGAACAGGTTGTGCGCCATGAGATTGCCTTAGATGATCATTGAATCAACGAACTCGTTTACCGGCATCGCGGCCAGGCGCTTCGAGTCCATGCATAAATCCAGGATCGCGTCTGCTTGTTTCTGCGGGAATACGCGCGCTAAATTCGTCTTGAATTTTTCCACCAGCAGCGGCATACCTTCCTTGCGGCGTCGTCTGTGGCCGATCGGATACTCGACCACGATCTCCTTCAACTTCTTGCCGTCGGTGAGCTCGACCGTCAGTGCATTCGCGATCGAGCGCTTATCAGGGTCGTGATAATTTTTCGTGAACTGCTTGTCTTCGACGCAAACGATCTTGTCGCGCAACGCATCGATGCGTGAGTCGGACGCCATTGAGTCTTCGTAGTCCTCGGCCGTCAAGTGGCCGAAGATCAACGGCACGGCGACCATGTACTGAATGCAGTGATCGCGATCGGCCGGATTATCGAGCGGGCCTTTCTTGTCGATGATTCGAATGCAAGCCTCGTGCGTGCGAATCGTGATCCTCCTGATGTCAGCTGCGCTTTTGCCAAGGCTGGCCAGCTGCTGGTGCAGCGTCATTGCCGCTTCGACTGCCGTCTGCGAGTGAAACTCAGCCGGAAACGAAATCTTGAACAGCACGTGTTCCATCACGTATGAGCCGTACGAACGCTGGAACTTGAACTCCTTGCCCTTGAACAACACGTCGTAAAAGCCCCACGTCTTCGCCGTCAGCACCGATGGGTAACCCATCTCTCCGGTTTTCGCGATCAGCGCCAGACGCACCGCGCGCGATGTCGCGTCGCCCGCTGCCCAGCTCTTGCGCGAGCCCGTGTTCGGCGAATGCCGGTAGGTGCGCAGCGATTGGCCGTCGACCCAGGCGAGCGACACTGCGTTGATGATCTCGTCGCGCGTCAGACCGAGCATTTTCGCTACGACAGCGGTCGACGCAACCTTGACCAGCACGACGTGGTCGAGCCCGACTTTGTTGAATGAGTTTTCAAGAGCAAGACAGCCCTGAATTTCATGCGCCTTGATCATTGCCGTGAGCACGTCTTCGATTACCAGCGGCGGCTTGCCGGCGGCAATCGCGTTGCGTGACAACCAATCGGCAGTTGCGAGAATTCCACCGAGGTTGTCCGAAGGATGGCCCCATTCTGCCGCCAGCCACGTGTCGTTGAAGTCAAGCCAGCGAATCATCGCGCCGATATCGAACGCGGCCTTGACGGGGTCCAACTGAAACTGCGTCCCCGGAACTCTTGCGCCGTGCGGCACGATGGTTCCCGGCACGATCGGACCCAGCATTTTGGTGCACGCTGGAAATTCGAGAGCTTCGAAGCCGCATCCGAGCGTGTCCATCAGGCAGTAGCGCGCCGTCTCGTACGCTTCGTTGCTCTTGATCTTGTACTTGGTGACGTAATCGACGATGTCGACCAACACCGGGTCGGGCTGCGGACGAACGTTACTGATGTGGCCAGCCATTGAAGTAAATCCGTCAGTGATTGGATTGCGTTGCGAGGACGCGCTTGAAGCCTTCGTGCGAAGCTGTGAAGCCAAGGCGTCCGTAGAAGGCATGCGCTTCGGTGCGCCGCTTGTCGCTCGTCAGTTGCGCAAACCGACAGCCGTGCGCACGCGCGAGCGCGATCGCCTGCTCGATTAGCCAGCCGCCGATACCCCGACCGCGCAGCCCACTGTCGACGCGCACCGATTCCACATTAGCGCGCCATGCGCCGCGCCGACTCAAACCGGGAATGAAGGTCAGGTGCAGCATTGCAATCACGCGGCCGTTCAATTCGCCCACTAGCAGATGCTGGTTGCGGTCGCCATCGATAGTCTGGAAAGCTGATACGTACGCAGGATCGTCGCTGCCTACGCCTTCGCGGTTCTTGCCAAGCACGTCGTCTGCCAGCAGTTCGAGCAGACGCGGCAGATCGGCGCGGCTGGCGCGACGATGAGTCAACAGGGACAGATCGAGTGACGACGGGCGCATCGTTTACTTTCGTTGATCGATGGGTACAAACTTCAGATCGTCGGGCCCGGTGTAGTTAGCGCTCGGCCGAATGATCTTGTTGTCGATGCGCTGCTCGATTACATGCGCGCTCCAGCCGCTGGCGCGCGCAATCACGAACAAAGGCGTGAACATGGCGGTCGGAACACCCATCATGTGATAGCTGGTGGCGCTGTACCAATCGAGGTTCGGAAACATTTTCTTCTCACGCATCATCACCTGCTCGACGCGCGCAGAGATGTCGTATAGCTTCATGTTGCCGGCATCAGCCGACAGTGCCCGCGCCACTTCCTTGATCACTTCGTTGCGCGGATCCGCGATCGTGTAGACCGGGTGCCCGAAGCCGATGATCACCTGCTTGTCGGCGACGCGCTTGACGATGTCTGCCTCGGCGTCGACCGGGTTGTCGTAGCGGCCGATGGTGTCGAACGCGAACTCGTTGGCACCGCCGTGCTTCGGCCCTTTCAGGGCACCAATTGCAGCGGTGATCGCTGAATACAAGTCGCTGCCGGTGCCGGCCACGACTCGCGCGGTGAACGTCGACGCGTTGAACTCGTGCTCGGCGTACAGATTGAGCGACGTATGCATCGAGCGGACCCACAATTCAGAAGGCGCGCGTCCGTGCAGCAGATGCAGAAAATGACCGCCGATCGAATCATCGTCGGTTTCGACGTCGATGCGGCGCCCGGAATGCGAGTAGTGGTGCCAGTAGATAAGCATCGAGCCTAACGAGGCCATTAAACGGTCGGCGATGTCGCGCGCCTCCGCAAGCTTGTGATCCGGCCCTTCCGGCAGCACAGACCCGAGCGCAGAACAGGCGGTGCGCATCACGTCCATCGGATGCGTGTTTGCCGGGATCGCTTCGAGCATGCGCTGTACGGCCGCGGGGATCGAGCGCAGGTTTTTCAGCTTGCGTTTGTAACCAGCGAGTTCGGATGTGGTGGGGAGCTTGCCGTGCACCAGCAAATAGGCGATCTCTTCGAACTCGCAGCGCGCTGCGATATCCAGAATGTCGTAGCCCCGGTAATGCAAGTCGTTGCCGTTGCGGCCGACCGTGCACAGCGCCGTGTTGCCGGCGACGACTCCGGACAAGACAACAGATTTTTTCGGCTTGGTTGCGACCGGGGCGTCGTTCATGGCAGGTCTTTCTTGTGTGCAAACAATTGATCGAGGCGATCTTCGTATGCTTGATAACCGATCACGTCGTACAACTCCATGCGCGTCTGCATGGTGTGGACCACCGCCCGTTGCGTGCCGTCGCGTCGCAGTGCTGTGTAAACGTTCAGGGCGGCCTTGTTCATTGCGCGAAACGCAGACAGCGGATAAAGCGCCATCGCCACCCCCGCGCTTTGCAGTTCGGCAATCGTAAGCAGCGGTGTCGCTCCGAATTCGGTGATATTGGCGAGCACTGGAACCTTGACGGCGTCTACAAAGCGTCGATACGTCGCCAGGTCTTGCGCCGCCTCTGCAAAGATGCCGTCGGCACCGGCGTCGACGCAGGCAATCGCACGCTCGATAGCACGGTCGACTCCCTCGGCAGCGATCGAGTCGGTGCGCGCGATCAGAAAAAAATCCGGATCGGTTTTCGCATCGGCAGCAGCCTTGACGCGATCGGCCATCTCGCCCGCACTGACGATTTCTTTTCCGGGCCGATGACCACAACGCTTGGCCCCTGCTTGGTCTTCGATATGGCACGCCGCGGCGCCCGCCTTGATCAACGACTTTACAGTCCGTGCGATATTGAAGGCGCTCGGTCCGAATCCGGTGTCGATGTCCACCAGCAGCGGCAAATCGCATACGTCTGTGATGCGGCGCACGTCGATTAGCACGTCATCGAGGGTATTGATGCCGAGGTCCGGTACGCCAAGCGACCCCGCCGCGACGCCGCCTCCTGAAAGATAGATCGCGCGATAACCCACCTGCTTGGCCATCAGCGCATGGTTCGCGATCAGCGTGCCGACGATCTGCAGCGGTTGCTCCGACCGCAGCGCTGCACGAAAGCGCGCGCCTGCAGTTGTCATGAGCCAATGCGCTCGTTAGCCGAGCAACTGCGAAACGCCATCGCGCTCCTCCAGCAATTCCTTTAGCGTGGCGTCCATCTTTTGCCGTGAGAACGCATCGATCTCCAGACCTTTGACGACTTCATAAATGCCATTGGCGCACACGCACGGCATTCCGTACACGACATCCTGCGGAACCCCATAGCTGCCATCCGACGCCACGCCCATCGTGGTCCATTTGCCATCGGTCCCAGTCACCCAGTCACGTACGTGGTCGATGGCGGCATTGGCGGCCGACGCAGCAGATGACAGCCCGCGCGCTTCAATGATCGCGGCGCCGCGTTTTCCGACCGTAGAAATGTACGTTTCGCGATACCAGGAGTTGTCGACCATCGGCCTGGCGGGTTTGCCGTTGACCGTGGCAAATCGCAAGTCTGGATACATCGTCGGTGAATGGTTGCCCCACACGATCAGCTTCTCGACCGCGGTCACCGGCGCATTCGTCTTGGCTGCCAGTTGCGACAGCGCGCGGTTGTGATCGAGCCGCATCATTGCTGTGAAGCTCGACTTCGAAAGCGAAGGCGCAGATTTCATCGCTATGAACGCATTTGTGTTGGCAGGGTTGCCGACAACAAGGACCTTGACATCGCGACGTGCAGCACGGTCGAGTGCTTTGCCTTGCGCAATGAAGATTTGGGCATTGGCGGCCAGCAAATCCTTGCGCTCCATTCCCGGGCCACGCGGACGCGCGCCGACCAGTAGCGCAACGTCGACGTCCTTGAATGCGGCTGACGGCTCGCTGTGCGCTTCCATGCCTGAAAGCAAAGGAAAAGCACAATCGTCGAGCTCCATCATCACGCCCTTCATAGCCTTCTGCGCCTTTTCATCCGGGATCTCGAGCAAGTGCAGACGCACCGGCTGATCCCGACCGAGCATTTCGCCGGCAGCAATGCGGAACAGCAGCGCGTAGCCGATCTGCCCGGCTGCGCCCGTAATGGCGACGCGAACGGGGGCTTTGGTCATGGTCTTGTTCTCCGGGGGCTTCGAGCAGCGTGGACCGTCAGTTTACTGCGCCGGTTTTCAGCTTGCGCTCCAGCGCGGGTGGCGATCCGTGTTTTCAGCGGAGTCATATATAAGACAGAAGATGTATTGTAGACCGCAGTGTGCTGAAATGTGCGGATGTCGACTTCCAACAGCCGTGCTTCGGGCTTTGCCGATCAGGCAGCCGTTTATGCGCCGCTGTACCGCCAGATCAAGGAGTTAATACTGCTGGCCCTGCAGCGTGGCGAGTGGAAGCCGGGCGCGTTGATTCCCAGCGAAACCGACCTTGCCGGGCGCTTCAGGGTCAGCCAGGGAACGGTGCGCAAGGCGATCGATGAACTGTCGACCGACCACCTGCTGGTGCGGCGGCAGGGTAAGGGCACGTTCGTCGCCACGCACCACGAGCCGCGTGCGCAATTTCGGTTCCTCAGAGTGGTGCCCGATGATCAAGAGCCGGTGCCTGGCGTCAGTAGATACCTTGAATGCAAACGCACTCGCGCCGGCAGCGAGGTAGCGCTGCAGCTTGCGATCAAACCTAGTGATCCGGTTGTTTATCTGCGCCGGCTGCTGAGTTTCAGCGGCGCTCCAATCGTCCTTGACGAGATCTGGCTGCCGGGAAACCTGTTCAAAAAACTCACTTTCGAGCGGCTCTCCGCATACAGCGGTCCGCTTTATGGCTTATTCGAAACCGAGTTCGGCACGCGCATGATCCGCGCCGACGAACGCATTCGCGCAGTTGCCGCCGCGGCAGACGCTGCGCGCTGGCTCAAGGTTGGCCCCGGCACGCCCCTGTTGCAGGTCGAGCGACTATCTTTCACCTACGGCGAGCGCCCGGTTGAAGTTCGACGCGGTTTATCGCTGACCGACAGCTATCACTATCGCAACACACTGACGTGATCAGCTTTCTGCCTTACTGCCGATTTGGTTCGGTGCAGCAATTCGGTCAGAATACGGGCGAAGTGATCTCCATCTCTAACTGCCGTCGATGACAACCTTTACTGCAACCAAAAGACCCCGGCCGCAGTTTCGCAATCTCAATTTTCCGCTGTTGCTGACCTACCGGCTTCCACTGGCGGGTTGGGTGTCGATCATGCATCGGATCAGTGGGGCAATGCTGTTTCTGGCGCTGCCTCTGCTGCTGTGGATGCTTGACCTGAGTCTGATATCCGAGCTGAGCTTCGAACGATTGCGCGGTATAGCGTCCGGCTTCCTCGTGAAGCTCGTGTTGTTGTTTCTGATCTGGGGGTTCTTTCATCATCTGATCGCGGGCGTTCGCTATCTTTTGCTCGATTTGCACATCGGTATCGACCTGAAATCGTCGCGCGCCAGCGCAATGGCGGTGTATGCGGTCAGCCTGCCGTTGACATTGATCGCCGCTCTGCGATTGTTTGGAGCGATTTGATGGCGCAATCTGCACGCGGCATCGGCTCCAAGCGTCTGGTGGTCGGCGCGCACTACGGCCTGACTGGCTTTCTCGGCCAGAGGATCACGTCAGTCGTGTTGACTTTGTGGGTGCTGCTGCTCGGATCAAGCGTGTTTTTCGGCCCGCTCACCTATCAAACGTGGGCAGCGCTGTTTGCTCCGTTATGGATGAAGGTGCTCAGTCTGGTTGCCCTTTTTTCACTGCTTTATCACGCGTGGATCGGCGTGCGCAACATCTGGATGGATTACGTTACGCCGGTATGGGCGCGGCTGTCCCTGCAAACGATCACTGTGCTCTGGCTGATCGCGTGTGGTGTGTGGTCGGTCCAGATTCTGTGGCGCGTCTAAACGATGGCCCTCGCTCGGCGCCGCTTTGACGCAGTAATCGTCGGTGCCGGCGGCGCCGGTATGCGATGTTCATTGCAGCTGGCAAATGCCGGCCTCAACGTCGCAGTGCTGTCGAAGGTATTCCCGACGCGCTCGCACACGGTTGCCGCACAAGGGGGCATCGGGGCCTCCCTCGGCAACATGACCGAAGACAGCTGGCTCTGGCACATGTTCGACACGGTCAAAGGTTCGGACTACCTGGGGGACCAGGATGCAATCGAATTCATGTGCCGCGAAGCGCCCAACGTGGTCTACGAGCTCGAGCATTTCGGCATGCCGTTCGATCGCAATCCAGATGGCACGATCTACCAACGTCCGTTCGGCGGCCACTCTGCGCACTTCGGTGAGAAGCCGGTGCCGCGCGCGTGCGCAGCGGCCGATCGCACCGGACATGCGCTGCTGCATACGCTGTATCAGCGAAACGTCGCGTCGCGCACGCAGTTTTTCGTTGAGTGGATGGCGCTTGATTTGATTCGCAACTCAGACGGTGACGTGGTCGGCGTTATTGCGCTCGAAATGGAAACCGGCGAGCCGATGATCTTTGAGTCAAAGGTCACGGTGCTCGCTACCGGTGGCGCCGGGCGCATCTGGGACGCATCGACCAATGCCTACATTTGCACGGGCGACGGAATGGGAATGACGGCACGCGCCGGCCTGCCGCTCGAAGACATGGAGTTCTGGCAATTTCATCCGACCGGGGTTGCGGGCGCTGGAGTGCTGATCACCGAAGGCGTACGAGGCGAAGGCGGCATCCTTCTTAACTGCAACGGCGAGCGCTTCATGGAACGCTACGCGCCTACGCTGAAGGACCTGGCGCCGCGAGATTTTGTTTCGCGTTCGATGGATCAGGAGATCAAGGAAGGTCGTGGTTGTGGCCCAAACAAGGACCACGTGTTGCTCAAGCTCGATCATCTTGGCGCCGACACGATTACCAAGCGCCTGCCGTCGATAAGAGAGATCGCAATCAAGTTCGCCAACGTCGATCCGATCCGCGAGCCGATTCCAGTGGTGCCGACGATTCATTACCAGATGGGCGGTGTGCCGACCAATTTTCTCGGCCAGGTGGTCGCGCCCAAAAATGGAAATCCGAACACGGTGGTTGATGGGCTATACGCGATCGGCGAGTGTGCGTGCGTCAGCGTGCACGGAGCGAATCGATTGGGCACCAACTCGTTGCTCGATCTCGTGGTGTTCGGCCGTGCCGCGGCCAATCACATCATCGAACAAAAGCTCGCCGTCCAGGGTTCCAGAAGTTTTCCTGCTGGCGGGGGCGAGTGCACGGTGGCGCGCCTGGGTGCACTCGATGCAGCGAACAATGGCGAGCGCGTGCAGGATGTCGCCAACGCCATTCGCAAGACCATGCAATCGCATTGCGGCGTATTTCGCACGGGCGCCACGCTGCAGGAGGGCGTGCGCCAGATCGACGAGCTCGCGCAGCGCGCGCGCCGCGTATCGATCGATGACAAGTCCAAAATTTTCAACACTGCGCGGATCGAGGCGCTCGAGCTCGAGAATTTGGTCGAGACGGCAAAAGCGACGATCGTCTCGGCCGCCGCGCGCACCGAGAGCCGGGGCGCACACGCACGCGACGATTTCCCCGAGCGCGACGACGTGCAATGGATGAGGCACTCGCTGTACTACTCTGACGGCAACCGTCTCGATTACAAGCCGGTCAATATGAAGCCGCTGACGGTAGAAACCTTTGAGCCAAAACGCAGAACGTTTTAGGGCGCGGACAAGAGTGCACTCCAACTTTGGCCCGATTGGTTTCCATGAAATCGCTGGCAGAGCCAGACAATTTCATAAGCACAAATACACGCGCGTGTCGCCGCATTTGCGGCGCCGGTGGGGGCGAAAAGGAGCGTCATGACTGCGAGCATTCTGTCTGAAACACCGGCGACGGCGGCCGGTAGCGATACGCGTACCGCCCACTTCGAGATCTATCGCTACGATCCCGACAAGGATGCGCAGCCCTACATGCAGAAGCTGCAAGTCACGCTGCAGCCGAGCGACCGCATGCTGCTCGATGCGCTGATTCGTATCAAGAGCGAAGTAGACGACAGTCTGTCGTTGCGCCGCAGCTGCCGCGAAGGCGTGTGCGGGTCCGACGCGATGAACATTAATGGCAAAAACGGGCTGGCGTGCATTACCAACCTGCGCGACCTGAAGGAGCCGATCGTTCTGCGACCGATCCCGGGCTTGCCGGTGATCCGCGATTTGATCGTCGACATGTCGCAATTTTTCAAACAGTATGAATCGATCAAGCCCTATTTGATCAATGACACGCCGCCGCCGGAAAAAGAGCGACTGCAATCGCCAGCGGAACGCGAAGAGCTTGACGGTCTGTACGAGTGCATCCTGTGCGCTTGTTGTTCGACCGCGTGCCCTTCGTTCTGGTGGAACCCCGACAAGTTCGTTGGCCCGGCTGGATTGCTGCAGGCCTACCGATTCATTGCGGATTCGCGTGATCAGGCAACCAACGAACGCCTGGATAACCTGAATGATCCGTATCGATTGTTTCGCTGCCACACCATCATGAACTGCGTCGACGTGTGCCCGAAAAATCTGAATCCAACGCTGGCAATCGGCAAAATCAAGGAACTGCTGGTGCGGAGAGCGGTGTGATCGGAGCCGACGCATTGCCTCTGGCGCGCAAGCGCCTGCGCTGGCGTGCCCGCCGCGGGTTGCTCGAGAACGACTTGATTCTCGCTCGTTTTTTTAATCGATACGGCGACGTACTGACGGCCGACGAGATCAATTCAATCGAAACACTGCTCGATTTGCCGGAAAATGAATTGCTCGACCTGTTGCTGGCGCGCACCGAGTTGCCACCCGAAATAGCTGTTGCCCCGGTGCGTTCGCTGCTTCAGCGGCTGCGCTCGGTTTAAAAAAATCGTTTTCAGGATCCAGATATGGCGCTCGATGCCTCGAACAAGAAAGCCACGCTGTCGTTTACCGATGGCACGCCCTCGCTCGAACTGCCGATTCATCAGGGAACTATCGGCCCCGACGTTATCGACATCCGCCAGCTTTACGGAAAGACGCACAAGTTCACCTACGACCCGGGGTTTATGTCGACTGCGGCATGTGATTCTTCGATCACTTATATAGACGGTGACAAGGGCGAGCTGATGTATCGCGGCTACCCGATCGAGCAGCTGGCGACGCAGTGTGACTACCTCGAGACGTGTTTCCTGCTGCTCTATGGCGAACTGCCGAACTCATCGCAGAAGCAGGAGTTTGACAAGACGGTCACCTATCACACGATGGTCAACGAGCAGATGCAGTTTTTTTTGCGCGGCTTCAGGCGTGATGCGCACCCGATGGCGGTCATGACGGGTCTGGTGGGCGCGATGTCGGCGTTTTACCCGGACTCGATAAACCTGAACGATCCGCAGCAGCGCGAAATCTCCGCGCATCGCTTGATCGCGAAAATGCCGACGCTGGTGGCGATGGCCTACAAGTACACCGTGGGCCAGCCATACGTTTATCCGCGCAACGACCTTTCCTACGCGGCGAACTTCATGCGCATGATGTTCGCCACGCCGTGCGAGGAATACAAGGTCAACGAAGTGCTAGTGCGCGCAATGGATCGCATTTTCATTTTGCACGCGGACCATGAGCAAAACGCTTCGACTTCGACCGTGCGGCTGTGCGCGTCATCCGGCACCAATCCGTTTGCCGCAATCGCGGCCGGCGTGGCGTGCCTGTGGGGTCCCGCGCACGGCGGCGCCAATGAGGCGGCGCTGAACATGCTGTACGACATCCAGGCGCAGGGCGGGGTCGCGAAAATCGGCGAATTCATCGGCAAGGTCAAGGACAAGAATTCCGAAGTGCGACTGATGGGCTTTGGTCACCGCGTGTATAAAAACTACGATCCGCGCGCGAAGCTGATGCGCGAGACGTGCCACGAGGTGCTGCAAGTACTGGGGCTGCAGGACGATCCTCTGTTCAAACTAGCGATGCGTCTTCAAGCGCGATTTCTCCAGCGCCGATTACTTCGTCAGCCGCAAGCTTTACCCGAACGTCGACTACTACTCGGGCATCGTGCAAAAAGCGATCGGCATTCCGGTGCCGCTTTTTACCGCGATCTTCGCACTCGCGCGCACGGTCGGCTGGATTGCTCAGCTAAACGAGATGATTGCCGATCCAGAGTACAAGATCGGCCGGCCGCGGCAGTTGTACATCGGCGCCACGCGACGCGATACCAAGCCGATTGGGCAACGCTGAAAAATGTTTTATGCCTTCTCGGCTTTCATCTCCTTGGGCTTGGTGTCGATCGGTTCGTAGCCGATGCGTTCGTACTCGGCGATCACCTGCGCGCCGAGCAGCACCACGATTGCACCGATCTCGACACTGATCAGAACCGCGATCGATGTTGTAAGTGAGCCGTAGACCACCTGAATCTGTGAAATTGTCGAGTAGTACCAAACCAGCGCGTGGCGCGTTAGTTCCCATAGTAGCGCCGCCGCCGTGCCACCGATTAGCGCATGGCGAAGCCGTAGGCGGCCGACCGGCATCACCATGTAAACGGCGGTCAACAGGAAGATTTCGCCCGCCACTCCCATCAGATACAGGAGCCGCGTTGAAAATACCTCGAGCGGCTGTGGCTGGCCGAGAATTATCAGTGAGTGCGTCCCGAGCCGGCTGATCGCGCCCGACACGATAGTGATGATCAGCAGGCCGACGGCCAGAGACAGAATGAACAGATACGGCATCACTGCGGACGCCAGAAAATGCCGGCGGCGCACGGTCACGCGGTGAAAGAAGATCACTGACATCGCGTTTTCAAGGACAGTGAATGCTAGAGAGCTGAAAAAGAGCATCAGCGCGAGCAGTAGCCAGCCGACGAGCTCGCGATGCGTCAGAAAATTGCGCAGCTCGGTTACCAGCGCATCGGACTGGCCTGGAACGACGAATTCGAGATAGGCGCCGATCGCGGTCAGCACCTGTGTTTCCTCGAAGACTTGCGTGAGCGCGAGAACTACGAGAATCAACAGCGGAACTAGTGATAACAGCGCGTAGTACGCAACAGCCCCTGCCAACAGCAATCCTTGATTGGCGCGGAACTGCTTGATGACCGCAAGCGAAAAGGTGCCTGGGTGCTGTAGTACCTTGGTGGCACGGCGGCCGAAGCTTTTCATCGCCGCACTTTAGCGCGGCGATGACCGCTGGCCTATTCAGCCCTTATTCCCGCGCTGAATTGCCGCCAATCAAACTTGCGGGTGACGATCATTGCTGTCGCCAGCGTGGCGAACAGCAGCCCGCTGCCCATCAACAATGCGCTTCCTTCGGCCACCAGGATTGCATACACGGTGGCATACATCAGCGCCAGCGCTGCGCCAAAACCGGCGGTGCGGCGGGTGTCGTGCAGTACATAGCGCAAGTAATAGGTAATCAGCATCGTGCACGCCGACCCAGCGATCAGGTAGGCAAGGCCGAACGCGATATGTTCGGAGAGGCTCAGCAGCAGCAGAAAAAAAATTGCGAGTGACAGGCCGACGAAGCCATATTGCACCGCGTGCGCATTCACCGCACGCAGCGTGTCAAACAGGAACAGCGCGGCGAACACCAGCACTATGATCAGCGCGCCGTGCTTGGTCGAGCCCTCGGCGAGCAGGTACGTGTTGACCGCCTCGATGAAGTCGACTTCGAAAGTATCGAGACGAGCCGGAGAACGCGGCGATGAGCGCTCCGGCTGCGTAGCGGCGGCGATCGTCCTGATTTGCTGCTGCACGTCTGACGCAAGCGCCGAGACTGACCACGCCGCCGAGAATCCCGCCGCAGTGACCGAGCGGTCGCGCGGCAGATAGCTGCCGCCAAAGTGAGGGTCGGGCCATACCGACTTGACGTTGCCGTGTTGATCGCCGCCGTCGGTGCAAAAGCCAGACGTTCGTTACCCGCGAGGTCAAGGTTGCTGGAAAAGTGTGCGGTCGATTCTGCAGACGACCCTGCGGCCGGCTCGGTCAGCACCGCGTGCAAACCGGCGCCCAGCATCTGCAGCTGCGTGCCCTCGTGGAATCTGACCAACTGTTCATTCACTTGGATCGTCGGCGATCCGCGCAAACCTCGAACGTCCGATATCGGGAGCACAAGGCGCGGCTCACCCCATACGATGCGTCGGTCCGCCGGCAGCTTCACCTAGCTGCGATCGGGCCACGTCAAAGCGCCGTCGATTGCAATCGTCGACTCGAACGTGCGAACGCGGTGAATGCCGCGGTAACGGTCGTTCTTCACGGTCACCTCGGCCGATGCCTGCGCTTCATCGGCAAACCAGAGCAGCTGTTTTGATTCGCTCATCTGCGTGACACGAACGCGATTGTTCAAATCGACGCTTTGCTCGGTCCATTGCTCGACGTACGGCCAGACAAAGAAGGGCAGGGCGACCGTCTGCGGGCCGGCGAAACTCGCCTGCACCGCTGGCCACCGCCTCCATTTCGGCGCGATGCGCGCTCGGCGATCAGCCCTTCGATCATGCCGAGGGGGATCATCATCAGCAGGGCGAGGACGCCGATGACGGCGGCCTTTAACAAGAGTGGACTGCGCGGTGGCTTGAGCACGAAAAGCTCCGGTGGACGATCGAGCTTTCATCCTCATGGCGCCGTATGAAGTGCAGGCGAAACGCGCGTGAAGCAACGGTGAACTGTTGCGATGATCGCCTACTGCGAAACAACTACAGCACGCCGAGTTCGGACGCGACATCGCGCGCGGTGGCCGTCACTCGCGCCGCTAAGCGTCGCAGAAAGAATTGGTTTGCGCGCCGCAGCTCAGAGGAGCCTCAGGTTTGCCTAGCGGCCCTGGATTCGGAGTGCCAGGCGTTTAGAATTTCTCGTTCTCGCTCGCGGCTGATGCCCGCGTGAGTCGGCGCACCGCTCGCCAGACGTTCTGGTTTCTTGCCGCCCGAGAGCAATCGCTCGCGATCCCAATCCATCGTCTCCACGAAGGTTTCTAAGAGCGGCTGAAAGGACAATCCGACGGCGATCGCTTTTCCGATGTCGAGTGATAGCAGGCCGTTCAAATTTCCAGGCAACCATAGCGGCATCTCCGAAAATGGAGCGACTTTCAGCTCGTCCAGGAAATCCTCGTCGATCCAGGTGAATTCCGCGTTGCTGCCGCTTGCTTCCCGGCATGTCTGCAGAAGTTCACCCATTGTCAGCTGGGATGCCGGTCCTGTCACGTTGTAGATACCTGTCCGCGCTGATTCGATCATGCGGATGATCCAGTTCGCCATATCGCGGGCACGAATCAGTTGAACGCGACGCTCCGGAGTACCCGGCGCGAGCACTTCACCGCCTTCCTTGACACGCCGAATCCAGCAGATCAGGCGTCCCGTTTGATCATAGGGGCCGACGATCAGTCCGGAACGAACGACCAAGGCGCGTTCAGGCATTGCGCTTTCGACGGCCCGTTCGCATAAGGCTTTCAGCGCTCCGTAGTTTTCGGTGACGCTTTCGTTTGTCTCGTCTTCAAGCGTAGTGACCGGCGCCCCTTCGTCGATGCCGTCGCAGCTCAAATCCGCATAGACCGAGCCGCTCGAAACGAAGACGTATTGCCTGACCGCGGCCGCCAGAAGGTCCGCCGACTTTCGTACCACGCGCGGGACATAGCCGCAGGTGTTGACGACCGCATCCCAACGCTTGCCCGAGAGCAAGTTCAAGTTCGTGTCGCGGTCGCCGCGCAGATTCTCGATTCCAGGAAATACGTCTGGATTGGTTTTGCCCGATTGAACAGCGTGACTTGGTGCCCGCCGGCAAGCGCGGCTTCGACGAGATGTCTGCCGAGAAACAATGTCCCGCCGCTGATCAGAATCTTCATATCTGTGTTGACCACCCGCTCGATCGGTGAGGGGGACAGCAAGC
Source organism: Burkholderiaceae bacterium (assembly GCA_013695705.1). Lineage (GTDB taxonomy): Bacteria > Pseudomonadota > Gammaproteobacteria > Burkholderiales > Burkholderiaceae_F > JACCZX01. Next base: position 21,377 of record JACCZX010000120.1, read on the forward strand.
TAGCATGACGCCCTCCGCATTCGTCCTTGTGATTCCTGATCCGAGGGTGACCGCAACCCGGCGGGAACGCCGGTCGGTGCGCCTGCATCTAATTGGTCACTGTGTTAAAACGGACCAGATGCTGGTGCGTGCGAAGGGGTACAGCTGTTGCCCAAAACCCGAGGATGATCCGCAAAGATCAGCTGCTCGAACCTAAAGCATGCTCTGATGGAACCTACCCTTATGCTTCGCACGGCGTCGGCATTGCTTGCGATCACTGCAGTCGGAGGGCTGGCGATGGCGGTGATTCGTTTCGGCGGCAAGCCGAATCCGCCGGCATGGCTCGCAATGCTCCATGGTTTTCTTGCCGCGGCCGGGTTGACGCTTCTCGCTTACGCGTGGGCCACGACGGCGATCCCGGTGCTTGCGTCGGTCGCGCTATTGCTGTTACTGATCGCCGCCGCCGGCGGAGTCGTGCTGAACCTAGGCTATCACCTGAAAGCCCTGCCACTGCCCAAGTGGCTCATTGTCGTCCACGCGGCTATTGCCGTCGTTGCTTTTGTGTTGCTGCTCGTCGCCGCATGGGGCTGACAACCCCTCACGATCGAGAGTCCTCGTGAAGGTCGCTGCAAGCTTGCCCGCACATTCATCGGGCTCGAATGGTTCGCTTGAAGATGTCGAGCTCGTCCGGCGCGCCGAGCGCGGCGACAGGAGTGCATTCGAAGCGTTGATGCGGCGCTATAACGCGTCGCTCTTTCGCGTAGCTCGTTCCATCTTGAAGAACGAGTCCGATTGCGAGGATGCGCTGCAAGAGGCGTATCTGGCCGCGTACCGGCATCTGGGCCAATTCAAAGGCGAAGCGCGGCTGTCCACGTGGCTGACGCGGATCGTGATCAATCAGGCGCTGGGACAGCTGCGCGCTCGCAAAAGGGACAGCGTCGTAGTCTCAATCGACGATCACCCCAGTGTGCATGGCAGTGCCGAACCGGACCGAGAGAATCCCTCCGGCGAATCTCCCGAAGGTTGCTTGATGCGTGGCCAGATGCGGCAATTGCTTGAGCGCAAGATCGACGAGCTTCCGTTGGTGTTTCGCACCGTGTTCGTGATGCGAGAGCTGCAGGAAATGACGGTCGATCAAACATCGGAATGCCTGTCGATCCCGCCGGCAACCGTGCGCACCCGATTCTTCCGCGCGCGATCGATGTTGCGTGAGTCACTGGCGGGCGAGTTCGACCGGGCGACCGGCGACGTATTCAGCTTCGGCGGTGCCAACTGCGATCGTATCGTGGCTGGCGTGCTGGCACGGTTGCCGACAGTGCCGGACGCGCATTAGTTTTGTTCTTGCGAGAGCCGCTCGACTCGGTGCGGGAACGTGAACTTCCTCCGCTGCATATAATGAGTCGCTGACCGAATCGCGGGCCGAGCCCGCGAAGTGGTTGCGAAAGCGATTGAACACCGGAGGCCGAAAATGTTTTCTCTACGCAGCCCAATGCCCCACGCGCGTCGTATCAGTCGTGCTCGCTTGGCTATTGCCATCGCCATTTCCGCGACCGTCATTGCCGGATGCGGAGTGAAGATGGGATCCGAGTCTCAGCGCGCCGCAAATCGACCGGCGACCGCAGATCCGGCGAGCCCTGACAGCGCGGCCGCAGGGGAGCGCATCTTTCGCTACGACACTTTCGGGAATGAACAATTCTGGACCGACACGGCGCGCCTGCACGAAGTGGTATCGCGCGAGTTGCAGCCTCTCGCAGCGCTCAGCCTCGGCCTGAAAGTGGACCTCGACAATTTGAATCTGATGAGATTCGTGTTGCATAACCCCTTTGGCGCCAGCGGAACCAGGGAGTTGCTCCGACAAAATGCAGTCGTCGGCGTGCAGGCGACTTTCGACAACGAGGGTCAGATTGCGCGGATCGGCATCACGTGCGCGCTATGCCACTCGACGGTCGATGACGCGTTTGTGCCCGGCATCGGGCATCGGCTCGACGGTTGGGCGAATTCGGATCTCGATATTGGCGCGATCATCGCGCTGTCGCCTGCGCTCACAGCCGATCAGAAAGCGGTTTACCGGTCGTGGGGTAAAGGCAAGTACGACCCGCGTTACAACATCGATGGCAAGAGCACGCCGCTCGTGACGCCGCCCGCCTACGGCCTGGCAAAGGTCAACAACGCAACATATACGGCAGACGGATCGATCTCGTACTGGAATGCGTACGCGGCCATCACGCAGATGCACGGCCAGGGCAATTTTTCAGAGCCGCGGCTAAACATCGACGTCAAACACTCGCCGGATCTGGTCACTTCAAAACTTGCCGCGCTGCGCGCCTACCAACACAGTTTGCTCACGCCGCCAACACCTGCTGGAAGCTTCGATGCGGCAGCGACGCAGCGCGGCCGCGCGCTATTCGATCGCACGTGCGCAACGTGCCACGTGGACGGCTCCGGTACCGACAACAACAGCGGCAAATTGCATGCGCCGTCCGATACAGGCGTCGATGGCGCCTATGCGGCCCGCACGGCCACCAAGGCGTATCGCACGACGCCGCTGCGTGCACTCTGGCAGCACCCGCCGTATTTTCATGACGGCAGCGCTGCCACGCTTGGAGATGTGGTTGCGCACTACAACCGCGTGCGTACTCTGGGGCTGACAACGGAGCAGCAGCGCGACCTGGTCGAGTATTTGAAGTCGCTGTAAACGCCGAAGTCGCTGCGCGAAAAGTTCCGCGGTCAGGTTCTTCTAAGCGATTTCTACCTCGGCGTAGCTTCCGGAGGAGGTTTGGTCGACCGCACGAACGACCGAATCGACGGCGCGCTGAATGCGCGGCCAACTCGGCGTTGAGAGCACGACAATGGCAATGCGACGACCGTGCAGATTCTGCTGGTATTTCAGATTCAAGTCGGTGGTGTCACCTGGAAGGCTTCTTTCTCGGCGACGTCGAGCAACTCGCCGTTCGTGAGCGAGGACCAACCGCGATCATGGGCGGTAACTACGTGGTGTGCGGGCAGCAAACGACGCAAAGGCTCTGGCGTGCCTTGATCGAAGAGTATGCGCACTTACGCTGGAGCAAAAGCGCTGCGCGCGGCGTGCAATAACACGGCACGGACCTAGTCAAGACTGACGCCAGGAAACCATTGAACAAATTGGGCCGCCACAGCGCCGTCTTCCAGATTCTCAAAATGCGCCGACACCGGAACGCGTGTGCCGCGGAACACCCACGCACCGCTGACGCGTTCACCGTCTCGCTCAACGGCGGGGCAGAAGACCAATCGATCATCGAGAACTCCTGGCGCCAAAGACAGACTCTTATCGCAGTTCAGCGTTCAGCACAGCCAACGCCGCCTGTCCCGGACACAATTCAGCTTCGTTGAGCTGGTTCAACGGCGTCGCGAAGGTGGCAAGATGTTCATGCAGATCGTCCGCTGCCGGATCGATGAAGAGCAGGCCGGTGACAATTTCGCCGCGCGCCTGGTGCACGTGAATGTGGCTGATCGCCGCCAACCGGTCGCCTGCGTCGTACCCGTCGGTCAGTTTTCGCAGTCGCAGCCGGCTGCCGTCGTGTTGCGTGATCTCGATAACTTCGCCCGGCTCGTAATCCGCTTCGATCGCTTTACGGTACGG
>JACCZX010000133.1 GCA_013695705.1 Burkholderiaceae bacterium
TGCGGCCTTGGGCCGGGCCTCAGATCGCAATATCTATCGGTGACCCAACAGCGCGGCATAACGCGCCACGTCAATATTGCCGCCGCTCAAAATGACGCCGACTCTTTTCCCGCGCACGTCGAGCCCGCCTTCGAGCGCCGCTGCGGCAGCGAGGCAGCCGGTGGGCTCGACCACCATTTTCATGCGCTCGGCAAAAAAACGCATCGTCGAAACGAGCTGTGCGTCGCTGACGGTCAACACATCGTCGACCAGCGCCTGGATGACAGGGAATGTGAAGCGTCCGGGCGCCTGTGTTTGCGCACCATCGGCGATCGTCTTTGGAACATTGATATGGACAATTTCGCCTCGGCGAAACGACTGTTGCACATCGTTGCCTGCTTCGGGTTCGACGCCGATGACACGGCAGCGCGGAAGCGCGTGCTTGGCGGCCACCGCGCAGCCTGAAATCAGCCCGCCGCCGCCGACACACACCAGCAGCACGTCGAGCGCACCGACATCTTCGATCAACTCGAGCGCCGCGGTACCTTGGCCCGCCATCACGTGCGGATGATCGAACGGTGGAATCAACGTCATGCCGCGCTCGCCTGCGAGCTTGCGGCCGATCGCTTCGCGATCTTCCGTGTAGCGGTCGAACAACTGCACTTCGGCGCCATAACCTTGCGTAGCTTCGATCTTCATCTGCGGCGCATCGCTCGGCATTACGATGATGGCCGGCATGCCGAGCAGCCGTGCCGATAACGCAATCGCCTGCGCGTGATTGCCCGACGAGAACGTGACGACACCCGCGCGCCTTTGCTCCGGCGTGAACTGCGACAGCGAGTTGTACGCGCCGCGAAATTTGAACGCGCCCATGCGCTGCAGGTTTTCGCACTTGAAAAATAGCTCGGCGCCGGTGCGCTCGTTGGCGGTGTGCGAAGTCGCCACCGGCGTGCGATGTGCAACGCCGTGGAGTCTTGCGGCTGCGGCGCTGATGTCGTCGTGCTTGATCGCCAAGTTCATACTGTGAGCTTAACTTTTTGCGGGACTCGTATCCAAAGCCAATGAAAGCACTCAACATTCTTGAAACGATCGGCAACACGCCTACCGTCCGGGTGAATCGGCTGTTCCGCGATATCGCGCCCAACGCAGAAGTCTGGATCAAGTCGGAGCGCGCCAACCCCGGTGGTTCGATCAAAGACCGCATCGCGTTGTCGATGGTCGAAGCGGCCGAAGCCAGCGGCGAGTTAAAGCGCGGCGGCACCATTATCGAACCGACTTCGGGCAACACCGGCATCGGTCTGGCGATGGTTGCAGCGGTCAAGGGTTACCCGCTCATCCTGGTCATGCCCGACAGCATGTCGATCGAGCGGCGCCGTTTGATGCTCGCCTACGGCGCCAGGTTCGAGCTGACGCCGCGTGCGGTAGGCATGCCGGGAGCGATCGAGCGCGCCAAGCAGCTAGTGGCGCAAACCAAGGACGCCTGGATGCCGCAGCAATTCGACAATCAAGCGAACATCGACGTACACGTACGCACCACCGCGCAGGAAGTGCTGCGCGATTTTCCGGAAGGTTTCGATGCGCTGGTAACAGGCGTCGGCACCGGCGGCCACATCACCGCGCTGGCGCAGGTGTTGAAGCCGAAGTGGCCGCAGTTGAAGGTGTTCGCGGTGGAACCGTCTGCGTCGCCGGTGATTTCCGGCGGCAAACCGTCGCCGCATCCGATTCAGGGCATCGGCGCCGGCTTCATCCCGAAGAATCTGAAAACCGAGTTGCTCGACGGCGTGATTTTGGTCGAGGCCGAAGAGGCACGTGAAATGGCGCGACGCTCGGCGCGCGAGGAAGGCGTGCTGGTCGGCGTTTCATCGGGCGCCGCACTGGCGGCAATAGCAAAGAAGCTGCGCGAACTTAAAAGCGATGCGCGCGTGCTGGGCTTCAACTACGACACCGGCGAGCGCTACTTATCGATCGAAGGCTTTTTGCCGGCAGAGGCCGCTACTCCTACTTAGCGGCGAGCGGCGCCGCGCAATGGCCGGCGCCTTCGATCTTTTCCTGGCCGAGCTGCCATGGCGGCGGCTCGTCGAAGCGATTGTGCGGCGTCGCGCGCGACCAGTCGACCACGATGAACGCAAACGCCGCGCTCCAGAAGGACAACGCAAATACGGTGGCGCGCCGCAGCTTCATGCGCTAAATCCGAAGCGGTCGCGCAGCGGAATGCCGACAAAAGAACCCGCGAATGCCGCGGCAAACCACACCCATCCGTGCACGCTGCCGGTCGAAATTCCTGCAAAGTAAGC
>JACCZX010000145.1 GCA_013695705.1 Burkholderiaceae bacterium
ATGCCAACACCCTGCTGTCGGTGACCGACCATTGCCTGCGCAGCCGCAACTACGTCAACGTCATCGTCGCAGGCAAGCAGCCCGAACTGCAGTGGCTGGACATGGACGCCGCTATCGAGCACTGTACCGCCGGGGTCGGAATCTGGAAATGGGCCAGCAACGACGGAGGCGCAGAGCCCGACGTGGTGATGGCGTGCTGCGGCGATGTGCCGACGCTCGAGACACTCGCGGCAGTCCAAATTCTGCGGCAGCAGTTACCGGAGCTGAAGGTCCGCGTCGTCAATGTCGTGGACCTGATGACGCTGCAGTCGCAGAGCGAGCATCCGCACGCGCTGAGCGACAGCGACTTCGATGCTCTCTTCACGCGCGACAAGCCCATCATCTTCGCCTTCCACGGCTATCCGTGGCTGATCCATCGGCTGACGTATCGCAGGACCAATCACCCGCAGTTGCACGTGCGCGGATTCAAGGAAGAGGGCACGACCACGACCCCTTTCGACATGGCGGTGCTCAATGACCTGGACCGGTTCCACCTCTGCGGCGACGTGATCGACCGCGTGCCGGGGCTCGCCGCGCGCGCCGCGCACGTCAAGCAGCACCTTCGCGACAAGCTGCTAGAGCATAAGGCCTACATCGAAAAACACGGCGAAGACATGCCGGAGATTCGCAACTGGAAATGGGGTGCGGCGTCGGTCGCAGCGCCCATCCCGCGGCACTGGTCACTTTAAAAACAGCACGGGCACCTTGCTCGCAGCGAGCACCTTGGTTGCGACCGAACCCATCACCAGGTTCTTTAGCGCTGTGCGTCCACTCGTTCCCATCGCGATCATTGCGCATCGTTCAGAGTCAGCGAAGGTGACGATCTCATGCGCCGGATCACCCACGCGCTTCTCTACGCTAAATGCAAACCCGCCTTGGTCGAGACGATTACGCGCTGCAGCGAGTTCCTCTTCGCTCTGCACTCCGTAGTACTCCGCCACCACCTCCTTGCCAACCCATGCGAGCGCGCGCGGATGCGGCAGAGGCAGCTGAACATTAATGAGTACGAGTTCAGGTTTCTCGCTGAAAAGGTTGACGATGGTGACGAGCTTATCCAACGCCATTAGTGCGAAATCGGAACCGTCAACGGGGAATAAAAGCTTCATACTTTTTTGTACTCCGGTCTAAATCGCTTCAATGCCGCCCGGTTGAAACAATGAATTCAGACCGGGTTTGTAGCGGGCTCAGCATCTTAGGCTGCGCGTAGCGGCGCGCTTTGTTGCCATACATGGCGAGCTCGGACACTGCTGTATCAGATCAAAGAACATTGACCGTCGACCGGATCTACGGCCTAGGCCAGTGCTTGCCCCGAGTTGGCAGCAGTAGTATCCATTTCATACGGTACCGCAGGTTGCGGCGCGTATTTTCTTTCGCCGCTAACGCACTGTGCCGGCTGTTGATCTCGCGCAGCAAGACGACGTTCGGCAGACACGAGATTACGAAAGAGCAGTGGCAGCGTCTGTGCGCTAGCGCACTTCAGAATGATGCTGGCCAAGCTGCGAATCCGCCCTGCTAGGTAGCCAGCGTCGCCGGAAGCAGGCGGTCGTATTCGTTCTTGACAACCGCGTAGCACTCACAGGTACGTTGTTCAAGCCCGCCGCGATCCAGCACGGTGATATGGCCGCGTGCGTAGCGGATCAGACCGACCTTTTGCAATTTGAGCGCCGCTTCGGTGACGCCTTCGCGGCGCACGCCCAGCATGTTGGCGATCAACTCCTGGGTCATCCTAAGGTCGTTACTGCGCAAACGATCCAGGCTTAGCAGCAACCAGCGGCATAGCTGCTGATCGAGCGAATGATGCCGGTTACACACCGCCGTTTGCGCCATCTGCGTGATAAGGGCCTGGGTGTAACGCAGTAGCAGATGCAGCACCGGGCCGGCTCGATTGAACTCGTCCTTCATGGTTTGTGAGTTCAGCCGAAAGCCACTTCCCGCGCTTTGCACCACAGCACGACTGGGTGTCGACTCGCCGCCCATGAACAATGCGATGCCGACAATGCCCTCGTTGCCGACCACAGCAATCTCGGCCGAGGCGCCGTTTTCCATTACATAGAGCAGGGAGACAATGGCCGTGAGCGGAAAATACACATGGCTAAGCGTGGTACCGGATTCATATAACACCTCGCCTAGTGGAAGATCGACCAGTTCAAGTTGCGGCGTCCAGCGCTGCAACTCGGCGGCCGGCAACGCGGCGAGCAACTGATTCTCCATGGGTTCGGCCGCTGTGATCATCACGGAGCGCTTTGCGCTGGTTTAGTCGATGGCGCCCTCGATGATAGGAAAAAAACGAACGGGGATCAAATACGTGGCAATAGTGTGCAAAACAGCATACTATTCACTCCGCTTTCGTTTTTGAGTCTGTTCGTTCTCCGGTTATCTCTGGCCTGTTGCTTGGTTCGTAAAACAACGGCGCGTCTGTTTACCAGGTTCACGTCTCTTGATCGTTAGCTCGCCGCGGGACATTTCTCACGGCCGATTTGTTATTACCTTACCTATCAGGAACGTAAAAAATGGCAACAGGCACTGTTAAATGGTTTAACGATGCAAAAGGTTTTGGATTCATTACGCCCGAAGACGGCGGCAAAGACTTGTTCGCGCACTTCTCGGAAATTCAGGCCGGCGGCTTCAAGTCCCTGACCGAAGGGCAGCGAGTGGAGTTTGTCGTCAAGCAAGGCCCCAAGGGCCCGCAGGCAGCAGAGATCCGTCCGTCGTAGAACCAGTTGTCGCAGTAAGTAAACCGCGGCGCACGCCGCGGTTTTTTTTCGAGCGGTGCCGGCAGAGGGACTCGAACCCCCGACCTTCGGTTTACAAAACCGTTGCTCTACCAACTGAGCTATGCCGGCTGTGTTGGCAGCCGCGCGACTTTACTTGATGCGCGTGAGCTTGGGTCGATCGCCGGAACGCGGCGGAGGTGGCGGGTCGTTCGGCTCGTTGTTGTCTGCCGTCGTGGCCGGCGCGCGTACGGGCACCAGCGCCATCGGAGTCGGCCCCGGCAACGTTTTCGCGTTGTTGGTATCGGCGACTAGCGGGTCCGCGCCTGCCGCAATGTTGCGCGCAACATCGAACGCCATGCCCTGGCCGTTTTCGCGCGCATAAACCGCTATCACCTTGTCTATCGGAACCGTCACTTCGCGTGCGACACCCCCGAAGCGCGCCTGAAACTCGATCACGTCGTTGCCAAGCTTCAGCCGATTGGTGGCCAGAGGCGAAACGTTCAACACGATCTCGCCGCTCTTGACAAACTCGTGCGGCACGTTGACGCCGGCGTCGGCCAGCACGGCGATGTACGGCGTAAGGCCGGAGTCGGCGCACCACTCGTGAATTGCGCGGATTAAATACGGTTTGGTGGAAAGATCGGCCATGTTAGACACGCGGACAAATGTGCAAGGCACGCAGGGCGGGACCGGGCATCATTTTCGTTGTTGCAGCCCTTATCTGCGCATTACCTTTTCCGACGGTGTCAGCGCTTCAATATAAGCCGGTCGCGAGAACATCCGCTCGGCGTATTTCATCAAGGGCGCCGCAGTCTTCGGAATGTCGATCCCGTAGTGGTCGAGCCGCCATAACAACGGCGCCAGTGCCACATCGAGCATCGAAAAGTCATCGCCGAGCATGTATTTGTTCTTCAGCATAATCGGCGCCAGTTGAGTGAGGCGGTCACGAATCGTAGCGCGTCCTTTTTCCATCGCCTTCTGATTATTGCTGTTCTCCAGCGTTTGCACGTGCACAAACAGCTCGCGCTCGAAGTTGAACAGAAACAGCCGCGTGCGGGCACGCATCACCGGATCGGCCGGCATCAGCTGCGGATGCGGAAAACGCTCGTCAATGTACTCATTGATGATGTTCGATTCGTATAAAACCAGTTCACGCTCAACCAGAATCGGCACCTGGCCGTACGGGTTCATCGTGTTGATATCTTCGGGCTTGTTGAACAGGTCGACGTCGCGAATTTCAAAGTCCATGCCTTTTTCAAACAGCACGAAGCGGCAGCGCTGCGAAAACGGGCACGTTGTTCCGGAGTAAAGCACCATCATTTATTTTCCTTGTTTTGTACATCCGCGCGCCCGGCCCCTCCGAGGCGCGCAGATCTATAACTACTTAATATTTTTCCAGTACACCGCGTTCAGCCGCCACGCGATGACCGTGAAGAAAGAGAGGAATATCAGTACCCACACGCCGATCTGCACCCGCTTGCTGGCGGTCGGGTCGGTGATGAATGCCAAAAACGCCACCAGATCGGCCGCGTCTGAATCGAAGCGCCGCGACTGCTCGACATTCAACGGCTTGAACGCGTAGTTGATGCCTTCGGCGCCATGATTTGCGATCGGAGTTTCAACACGCGATGACGCGCCGTTTGGCTCGTACGTGGTAACGACGTTGAAGTACTGCGCCGCTGCAGTCTTCGGATCTTTCCGCGTCTCGGTAAATTCAATCCTGGCTTCGCGTGGCCCCTGTTCCTGCCAAAAGACGTGCGGCATTGCGATGTTGGGATACGCAACGTTGTTCCACCCGGTGGGCGAGCTTGCGTCGCGGTAATAGCCGCGCAGCAGCGTGTAGATGTAGTCGGTGCCCGCGTGATCGAACGACGTGCGCGCGCGCGTGATCACCGATAAATCCGGCGGCGTTTTGCCAAACCACCGCTTTTGCTCGGCAGCAGTGCTGGGGCTGCGAATCGCATCGCCGATCTTCTGATTGCCGAAGATCAGATATTGCTGAATTTGCGCGTCGGTGAGGCCGAGTTCCTGCAGGCGGTTCCACCGCACCAGCGTGGCGCTGTGACAGCCGATGCAGTAATTGGCGAACAGGCGCGCACCGTTCTGCAGCGACGCTTGATTCTGGCTGCGGTCGACCGGCCAGGTATCCATCGGCGCGCCCCCCTCGGCAGCGAGCGTCGAGCCAGCGCCGCAGAGAATCACAGCGGCCATCAAAACGATCGAGCCCGCCCGCGCACTGAGTGTCGTCATCGGCTTTGCCCTCAGTGCGGCGCGAACGTAATGCGATCGGGCACGGGCTTGAACGTTCCCAGCCGGCTCCACCAGGGCATCAGCGTGAAAAATGCGAAATACACCAGCGTGAATCCCTGGGCGACGATGATTTTTGCCGGCGTCGGCGCCTGTGTGCCGAGATATCCCAGGATCAGAAACGCAACCACCCAGCCGATCAACAGCCAGAAATGCCATGCCGGCCGATAGCGCATCGATCTGGCCGGCGAGTGGTCGAGCCACGGCATCGCAAAGAAGATCATCACCGAAACACCCATCAACACGACGCCCCAGAACTTCGGCTCGAGGGTGAAGTAGCCGAGCAACAAGGCGATCATGCCGACGACAACCGCGCCGCGCACGATCGAATTGGCGACCGTCAATATCAGCAGCGCCGCCATGCCGACGGTTCCGATTGCCAGCACGAACATGAACTGCTCTGTCGTTGCGCGCAAGATCGAGTAATACGGCGTGAAGTACCACACCGGCGCGATGTGATTCGGCGTCACCAGCGGGTCGGCCGGAATGAAATTGTTCCACTCGAGAAAATAGCCGCCCATCTCCGGCCAGAAAAACAGCACCGCAAAAAACGCGAGCAGAAAAATCGACAGCCAGTAAATGTCATGCACCGTGTAGTACGGGTGAAACGGAATGCCGTCGAGCGGACGCCCCTGCGCGTCCTTGTGCGCTTTGATCTCGATGCCGTCGGGATTGTTCGAGCCGACATCGTGCAGCGCGATGATGTGCGCCACCACCAGGCCGAGCAGTACGAGTGGAATCGCGATTACGTGAAATGCGAAGAAGCGATTCAGCGTCGCGTCACCGACCACATAGTCGCCGCGAATCAGAATCGCCAGGTCGGGGCCGATCAGCGGGATCGCGCCGAACAGGTTGACGATCACCTGCGCGCCCCAATAGCTCATCTGCCCCCAGGGCAGCAGATAGCCGAAGAACGCCTCGGCCATCAGCATCAGGAAGAGAAGGCAGCCGAAAATCCAGATCAGCTCGCGCGGGCGGCGGTAGCTGCCATACAGCAGCGCGCGAAACATATGCAGGTAAACGACGATGAAGAAGAACGATGCGCCGGTCGAGTGCATGTAGCGAATGAACCAGCCGCCGGGCACGTCGCGCATGATGTACTCGACCGATGCGAACGCCAGATTCGCATCGGGCTTGTAGTGCATCGTCAGAAAAATCCCGCTCAGAATCTGGATCACCAGCACGACGATCGCCAGCCCGCCGAAGATGTACCAGAAGTTGAAATTTTTCGGCGCGTAGTACTCGGACAAATGCTTCTTGAACTCCGACATCGCAGTCGGCATGCGCTCATCGACCCAGCCCAGCAGGCCGGTGTACTGACTTTTCTGTTCTGCCATGCGCCGGTCAGGCCTTGGTGTCGTCGCCGACCAATAACAGGGTGTCGGACAGATACTTGTGCGGCGGTATCTCGAGATTGTCCGGCGCCGGCATGTTCTGAAACACGCGGCCGGCGAGATCGAAAATCGAACCGTGGCAGGGGCAAAGAAAGCCGGCGTTGCTGCCCAGCATCGCGTTGGTGCCGCCTGCAAACGGGCCGGTTGGCGAGCACCCAAGGTGCGTGCAGATGCCGACCGCCACCAGCGTCTCGGGCTTGATCGAGCGATACTCGTTGCGCGCGTACGCCGGTGTTGGATACGCGGTGCGAAGCGATTTAGGGTCGGCGACTTCACCGTCCGCGCGCTTGATCGTCTGCAACATCTGTGGCGTACGGTTCAGCAGCCACACGGGCCGGCCCCGCCATTCAACTGTCCTCATTTCGCCCGCCGCCATACCTGAGATATCTGCCTGCACCGGCGCGCCCGCTGCCCGTGCCCGCTCCGACGGCGAGAACGAAATTACAAATGGAACCGCGGCGGCAACCAGCCCGGCGCCACCGACCGCTGCAGCCACTGCGATGGTGGCGCGGCGTTCCTTGTCGACCGCCTTATTCGGTTTTTCAAAGGGCTCGCCACTCTCGGTGACGGTGGTGGTCGACATGAAAATCCCAGATCAATGATGAGAGTTGAAAGCGGCGATGCAAATTTGACGGATGCGCCGCATCGGCAGCGCGGCATTCTACTTTATCCGCTGTCATGAATTCCAGTCGCTAAACTGATCGCACGACCTTGGGGGAACCATGAGCATGTTGAAGGAATTTCGCGATTTCGCAGTCAAGGGCAACGTTATCGATTTGGCGGTCGGCATCATTATCGGTGCCGCTTTCAGCAAGATTGTCGATTCGCTGGTCAACGACATCGTGATGCCGTCGATCAATGCAATGCTCGGCGGCGCGGTCGACTTTACCAATCAGTACGTCGTTTTATCGGGCAGCGTTGCGCCAGGCACACCGCTGGCCGCTGCCCGAGCGTCCTCGGTGGTCCTCGCATGGGGCAGCTTTTTCACGATTCTGCTCAATTTCGTAATCCTCGCGTTCGTGATTTTCTGGATGGTAAAAGCGGTCAACCGGGTGCGCGCACGAATGGATGCGAGCGCGCCGCCGGCCGCCGAAGACGTCGTGCTGCTGCGCGAGATCCGTGATGAGCTGAAGCGACGTTAAGCTTTCAGCGGTGCGGCGTCGACGCGCAGATCGGCGGTGGGCGACGACGCCGCCCTGTAAGGAATAATGCTTGCCCTTAGAGCTCACTACGCCAGTACCGTCCTCTTCCCCCAAATTCACGATGATGCGTCGCCTATGGCTCGTCTTCGCTCAGGCCACCACGATCGGCCTGGCGCTGCTGTTCATCGTTTCGACGTTGCGCCCGGAGTGGCTGTCGCGCCGACCCGCCGCTGCTGAGCCATTGCCGGCGGCCGAAAGCCTGGGCATCAAGCAAGCCGTGGTGCCCGATGCGCGCGTCAATGCGCTTAACTCCTATGGCGGCGCGGTCAAGCTGGCCGCACCCGCAGTAGTCAACGTCTACACGACAAAGGAAGTACGGCGGCGCGGTTCGATCGACGATCCGCTGTACAAATATTTGTTCGGTGATTCACGCGGCGGCGACCTCCGCAGTAGCGATCGCGTCGCCAGTCTCGGCTCGGGCGTGCTGGCAACCAAGGACGGGTTCGTGCTGACCAACAATCACGTCGTGCAGGCTGCGGACGAAATTGCTGTCGCGTTACCAGACGGCCGTCAGTTTGAAGCCCGGCTGGTTGGCGCCGATCCCGAAAGCGACCTTGCGGTGCTGAAGATTGAAGCCCGCGACCTGCCGGCGATCACTTTCGGCCGCTCCGACTCACTGCAGGTTGGCGACGTGGTACTCGCAATCGGCAATCCATTCGACGTTGGTCAAACAGTGACAATGGGCATCGTCTCGGCGCTCGGCCGCACCAATCTCGGCATCAACACGTTTGAAAACTTTATTCAGACCGACGCGGCTATTAACCAAGGCAATTCGGGCGGAGCGCTGGTCGATTCCAACGGCAATCTGGTCGGCATCAACACCGCGATTTTTTCCCGTACCGGTGGCTCAATCGGCATCGGTTTTGCGATTCCCTCTACGCTGGTCACACAGGTGATGGACCAGCTGATCAAGAGCGGCAAAGTGCAGCGTGGCTACTTCGGCGTCGAGCCCGAAGACATCAACTCCGAGATGGCAGAGCTGCTGCGCTTACCGCGCAGCGAGGGCGTGGTGTTAAAAGGCGTGCGGCGATCGAGCCCCGCAGCCAAAGCAGGGCTTGAGCCGGGCGACGTAATGCTGAGCATTAACGGCCAGCAGATCGTTAACAGCCGGACGATGTTGAATCTGATTTCGCAATTGCCGCCGGGGTCCGCCGCGCGCGTTAAAGTAGTGCGTGCCGGACGGGAGCTCGACGTGCAAGTCCCCGTTGGCGAACGGCCCACGCCGCGCTCGGCTTCTTCCAACTAGCCGCTATCTGGGCAGCTTGTCGCGCATTTCGCGCGCCTTTAAAACCGCGGCCGGATCACCACTACCCGCGGCGCGGCTGTACCAGAACCACGCACGCGGATAATCCTGCTCAACTCCATCGCCCTTCTCGTACAGGCTGGCAATGATGTAAGCAGAAGCTTCGTCGCCTTGATCCGCAGCGCGCTCGTACCAATGCGCCGCCTGTTTGAAGTCGCGCGGCGCACCGCGCCCAAGGAAGTACTGCGTGGCCAGACCGACTTGAGCTGCAAGATGATTTTGCTCCGCGGCCTTGCGGAACCACAGGGTCGCTTCATCGAGCGAACGCTTTACGTGCTCCCCGCGCTCATACAGCAGCGCCAACGCGAACTGCGCCGCCGAAAATCCGCGCTCAGCCGATTTGCGTAACCACATCACTCCATTGGCGGGATCGGCCTTCGCTCCTTCCCCACCGAGCAGCATGACCGCCAAATTGAACTGAGCGACGCGATTGTTGCGATCGGCGGCCTTTCGGTAATGCGCCATAGCTCGGACCGGATCGTTGCCGCGATATGCGGTCCATCCGGCCACGACGTCTGCATCGTCGTCGGGGACCGCCTGCATACGGCTTGCACCGGCACTGCTGCACAGCAGAAAAAGCGCCAGCAACAGCGCTACGCCACGCGTCACGTCGACGACGCCTCCGGTGCAGCGGCCTCTTCAGCCACAGCTTTCGGGCCGCCGACGAAGCGCGCGATGATGATTCCCAGTTCGTACAAAATGCATAACGGAATCGCGAGCAGCAATTGCGACAGCACGTCAGGGGGCGTGAAAATCGCGGCTACGATGAACGCACCGACAACCACGTACGGACGCGCCTTTTTCAGCTTGTCGATGCTGGCGATGCCAAAGCGCACCAGCAGCACCACCACGATCGGCACCTCGAACGTCAGCCCGAAGGCGATGAAAAGTCCCATGACGAAGCTGAAGTACGCCTCAATGTCGGGCGACACCGACACCGACGCAGGCGCAAAGCCTGCAATAAACTTGAACACGAAACCGAATACGACGAAGTAGCAATACGACATGCCGGCAAAAAACATCAGCACACTCGAGGCGATCAACGGAGCGGCCAACCGTTTCTCGTGCCGGTAAAGCCCGGGCGCGACGAATGCCCATACCTGCCACAGCACATACGGCAGGGCGATGAGGAAAGCGGCGAACAGCGTCACCTTCAACGGCACCATGAACGGCGTGATCACGCCGGTGGCGATCAGCTTGGCGCCCGTCGGCAATGCAGCCAGCATCGGGCGCGAAAGAAAATCAAAAATCTGCTGCATGAAAAACGTCATCGGAATGAAGATGACGATGATGGCGATGGATGCCCGCACAATGCGCGTCCGCAGCTCGACCAGGTGCGACAGGAAGCTCTGTTCCGGGGCCGGTTCTTCGATATCGGAGGACATCGGCGTCAGGTCGTGCGACTCACGAACGCGTCGCTAATAAAGGCTCGAACATCATCGCACTCACTTCAATCCAGTATAGCCAGCGATTCTCGCAATCTCGTCGCCATTTAGCTCCTCCGCGTTGCCATTGTTTTCGCAGACAACTTCGGCAATTGCTCAAATAAGGCCGCGGTCGGCCAGCTCGGCTTTGATATACGCGTAATAAATCGGCGCAGCTATGACACCGGGCAAACCGAACGCCGCCTCCATTGCAAGCATTGCAATCAGCAGCTCCCATGCGCTTGCCTGAATTCTGGTACCGATGATCTTGGCGTTAAGGAAGTATTCCAGTTTATGAATGACGACAAGAAAAACGAGTGATGCGATCGCAATCTGGACAGAGTAAGCAAGACTGACGACAACGATCACCGTGTTCGATATCAGATTGCCAATTACCGGCAGCAGCCCAGCTACAAACGTGATCGCGATCATCGTTTTGATCAGAGGCAGATGAATACCGAAAAGCGGCAATACCAGCAGCAGATAGATCGCCGTAAACGTCGTGTTGATCAGCGAGATGCGCACCTGCGCGAATACAACTCGGCGAAACGCTTCGCCGAGTCTTGATGCACGCGCCACCAGCGCAACGGCAAGCGGCCTGTCCGCGGCGATGTCCACCGCCTCGTGTAACGCAAGCATCGCGCCGACGATCAGGCCGATCAGAACGTGCGCAAGTGCGCGCAGAGTTTCTGCCCCCATCAAACGCAGCTCGCTCGCGTGGCTGTTAAGCCACTCGAGCAAATTTTCCTGCAGCTCATCGACGGTGCCCGGCATGTAGTCGACAGCCCATGCAGGCAGCGCCGCCTTCGCGCGCTCAAGGATGTCGGCGATTTTATGAAGCATCGCCGGCCAGCTGCCCGCCTCGCTGCGCAAGAACACGATGATGCCAATTACCGCGGCCGTGATCAGGCCCACGATGACTGCAGCCAGCAACGCAACGGCCACCATGCGCGGCCGGCGCCCGAAAAATCGGCGCTGCAGCAGAGGTGCGATCATGTGCACCAACTGGAAAACAAGCAGGCCGGCCAGCAGCGCGGTCAGCAGGTGCAACCGCAGGACCAGCAGCAGCGCGGCACCTACCAGTACCCAGGACGCGATCTCGACCGGCGACGGTTTTGAGGCATGGGTGGCCGGGATCACTGCGGCTTCAGACCCGGGTTCCCGGAACAACACTAGCGACGGATGCGCGTCTTGTTGACGCGGGCGCGCGGAGCTCGCTTATGGCGCGGCGGACCCGATGTGTCGGGCATCGACAGCTGCCGCTTTAATTTCGCGATTTCTTCGGCCAAGTCATACATGCTCGGACCGGGTTTGAAGCGGCGCGGAAAAACCCGGTCGGTCCAAACCTCATGCGTGCCGTCCCACGAGTAATCCGTCGGAGGCGTTGCGGTCGCTGCGGCCGGATCGTTGAAGCCGGTATTAAGACTCTTCACCGTCGAATCGATGCCGGCCTGAAAGCTCGCCACGTTTCCCTGCACCGTTGATTCGATCGAGCGCGCAACGTCGCGCGCTTCATCCTGAAGTTTTTTTAGCTCGGCGAGATCAACTTCGCGATTGATATCTGATTTGACCTGCGCAACGTAGCGCTGCGCTTTGCCCGCCCACTCACCGACCGTGCGCGCAACGCGTGGCAAGCGCTCGGGCCCGAGCACCACCAGTGCCACGGTACCGATGAGGGCCAGCTCACCGAAGCTGAAATCGAACATCAGGAGTGTCCAGTGGCGGGCAGATCACGAAAAGAGACAGTGACCGCTCGACAAACGCTCGCATGCTAGACGCTGGACGCCGGGCCTTTTTCCTTGGCTTGCACGTCGATCGTCTGGCCCGGGACCTGGCGCCGATCATCGACCTTGCTCGCAGTGACATCGTCGGCGCCGTCCTTCATGCCTTCCTTGAAGCCTTTGATGGCACCGCCCATGTCCTTGCCCATGTTTTTCAGCTTCGCAGTGCCGAAGATCAGAATGATCACGAGCAAGACTATCAACCAGTGCCAGATCGAAAATGAACCCATTTGTGTGCTCCTACATGCGTTTCCACGGACGCGGACCGCCCATGATGTGGATGTGCAAGTGATTAACCTCTTGCCCGCCGTCCGGACCGTTGTTGATCACGAGCCGAAAGCCGTTGCCGCAGCCCTGTTCTTGCGCGAGGCGAGGCGCAAGCGCAACCATTTTACCCAACACTGCCTCGTGTTCTGATCCGGAGGTAAGCAGCGAATCCACGTGAGACTTCGGGATCATCAAAAAGTGCACCGGGGCAGCCGGATGGATGTCGTGAAATGCCAGCACCTCGGCGTCTTCGTGCACTTTCCTGCTCGGGATCTCGCCGCGCGCGATGCGGCAGAACAGGCAATCTGCACTGACGTTCATAGTCCGCGCGCCAGCGCCTTGCGCAACGCCTGCTCCTCAATGCCCGAGGTGCCCGCGCGCCGGGACAGTTCATCGAGCACTTCCTGCGGCCGCAGACCGTAGTGCGACAGCATGACCAGGCAATGAAACCACAGGTCGGCGGTTTCGGACACAATGCGCTCACGAGAGCCGTCCTTCGCGGCCAGCACCACCTCGGTCGCTTCCTCGCCAATCTTTTTCAGGATGGCGTCGTCACCGGTGGCGAACAAGCGAGCCACGTACGATGCGGCGGGGTCACCTCCCTTGCGGGAGTCGATCACGTCAGCCAGCTGCGCCAGAATCGCCTCACCCATCACGGCATTCATTTGCCATACATCAATTCCGGATCCTTTAACACGGGGTCGACTGGTTCCCACTGTCCGCCATCGAGGCGACGGTAAAAACAGCTGGCGCGCCCGGTGTGGCACGCAATGCCGCCCGACTGCTCGACAGCGTACAACACGACATCGCCGTCGCAATCGAGCCGGATCTCGATCACTTTCTGGTGCTGCCCAGATTGTTCTCCTTTGCGCCAGAGTTGGTTGCGCGAGCGCGACCAGTACACCGCCTGTCCCGACGCAGCAGTCTCACCCAGGGCATCGCGATTGGCCCAGGCAACCATCAGAACTCGCGCGCTGGCAGCCTCCTGCGCGATCACGGTGACCAGGCCATCGGCGTCGAACTTCACCTCGTCGAGAAAGTTCATGACATCCTCATCTCGATGCCGCAGTCGGCCATTTTTTGCTTGGCCTGCTGCACCGTGAACTCACCGTAATGAAAGATCGAGGCCGCCAGCACGGCATCGGCATGGCCTAAGAGCACACCATCAACCAGGTCCTGCAACGTGCCGACTCCACCCGATGCGATCACCGGAACCGATACCGCATCGGAAACCGCACGCGTCAATTCGAGATCAAAGCCGCGCTTGGTGCCGTCGCGGTCCATGCTGGTCAGAAGAATTTCTCCGGCGCCGAGCTCGACGACCCGGCGCGCCCACTCGACGGCATCGAGCCCTGTCACGGTGCGGCCGCCGTGCGTAAAGACTTTCCAATTTCCATCTTGATCGCTCTTAGCGTCGATGGCGATGACAATGCACTGAGAGCCGAAGCGCTTGCTTGCATCGACGATAAGCCGCGGGTCTAACACTGCGGCGGTGTTGATGGAAACCTTATCAGCGCCCGCGTTCAGCAAGCGACGTACATCGTCGACCCGGCGCACGCCGCCGCCGACTGTCAACGGGATGAAAACCTGATTGGCAACGGCTGCGATCACCTCGACCATGATGT
>JACCZX010000200.1 GCA_013695705.1 Burkholderiaceae bacterium
AATTGCAGCGCATCGCGCGTTTCGCACTCGACTCGCCCGAGGATTTTGCCCTTGGAACCGCAGCGCAACTGGCCGAGCAGATCGGCGTGCAGCCTTCCGCACTGGTTCGGTTTGCGGCGGCGGTGGACTGCGACGGTTTCGCCGAATTGCGCCAGCTGTTTCGAACCCAACTCCGCTCGCGCACGCTGACTTATCGCGAACGCATCGAGCGGCTGCAATCGCGCACGCCAAAAGCGACGTCGCCGGGCGCCGTGTTTCGCGCGCAAACGGGCCAGGCGATCGCGGAGCTGCAGCGGTTTCAACACGCGGTCGACGACAGGTTGCTGACGCAGGCCGTCGAGTTGATCGCGACGGCTTCGCAAATCAATCTGCTGGCCGCAAGGCGCTCGTTTCCGGTCGCCGCCTACCTGGCGTACGCCCTCAATCAGCTCGAAGTGCGCACGCGGCTGCTCGACAACGTCGGCGGCATGAATCGCGAATTCGCTGCGCGCATCGACGCCGATGAAGTCGTCATCGCCGTCAGCTTTCGCAACTACACCAGCGAGATCGTGGAGATCGCCGACAGTTGCAGAAAGCGCGGTGCGGCGGTGATTGCGATTACCGACAGCAAGCTCTCTCCGTTGATGCGTGTGGCGACGCTCTCGTTCGCCATCGGCGATGACGGTGGCGCCGCGTTTCGCTCGCTGGTCGAACCGATCGTGCTGGCGCAATCGCTGGTGGTAGCGGTCGGTCATCGGTTGCTGGCCGAGCGTGCGCAGCGACGGACATCGATAAAAAGTCCAGCCAGGAAAAGGTCGCGCCGATGAAAGACGGCGCGACGCCGCGCGCGCTCGACGTTATCTGCATCGGGCGCGCCGCCGTGGATCTGTACGGCGAGCAGATCGGCGCGCGCCTGGAAGACGTCACGACGTTCGCACGCTATCTCGGCGGCTCGCCGGCCAATACAGCCGTCGGCTGTGCGCGCCTCGGCCTGCGAGCGGCCATGCTGACACGCGTCGGCGACGAACAGAATGGCCGCTTCGTGCTCGACTCGCTCGCGCGCGAGGGCGTCGACTTCAGCCACGTGCGGCTCGATCCTCGGCGGCTGACCGCGCTTGCGTTCTTGAGCATTCGTAGCCGCACTGCGTTTCCGCTGCTGTTTTATCGGGACCACTGTGCCGATATGGCGCTCGAAGCGTCCGACATCGATCCGCGCTTTATCGCCACCGCCGCATCGGTGCTGATATCCGGCACCCACCTGTCGCAGCCGGGAACGTACGCGGCTTGCCGCGCGGCCATCGAAGCTGCACGCACCGCCGGTGGCCGCGTTATCCTCGACATCGATTTTCGGCCGGTGCTGTGGGGGCTGGCGCCTCTGGGCGACGGCGAAACGCGTTACGTGCAGGCGCCAGCGGCCAGCGCCAGCTTGAAGGCAATCATCGCGACCTGCGATCTGATCGTCGGTACCGAGGAAGAGTTTTGCATCGCAGCCGACACCAGCGATCCGCAAGCCGCTGTCACTACCTTGCGTCAAAAATCGACGTGCACGCTGGTGATGAAACGAGGCGCGTCCGGCTGCACCATTTATCCCGCCCTGCGTGGCGCCGCCGCGATCGAGGTGGCCGGTTTCCCGATCGAAGTCTTCAATGTGCTCGGCGCAGGCGACGCGTTCATGGCCGGATTTCTGAGCGGCTGGCTGCGCGACGCCTCGCTGGCTGAGTGCGGGAGGCGCGCCAATGCGTGCGGAGCGCTGGTCGTGTCGCGCCACGGATGCGCGCCCGCAATCCCGACCGCCGTTGAGCTCGAACACTTTCTGCAGCACGGATCATCGACCCCGCGGCTGCGCGAAGACGTGACACTGAACCGCTTGCATCGCGCCACCACGCGCCGGCCGGCCCCGCCCTGGATCGCAGCGCTCGCGTTCGACCATCGCGCACCGCTCGAGCAACTCGCGTCCGAGTTGAATGCGCCGCTGGCGCGCATCTCCCAGTTCAAGCATCTGGTCGCACGCGCCGCACAGCGCGCGAGTTATCGCGCCGACGGCTTCGGTGCCGCCTGCGGATTGATACTGGATGATCGATACGGCGCCGATCTGCTGCCGGAACTCGACGAAGCCGGCTGGTGGATTGCACGTCCGGTCGAGCAGCCGGGTTCGCGCCCGTTGCGCTTCGAGCACGGCCGCAATGTGCAATCGATGCTGCGCGAATGGCCGGCGCGCCATATCGCCAAGTGCCTGGTCGCATTCGATGCCGACGATCCTTCCGCGCTCAGAAGCGAGCAGATCGACACGCTGATCGATCTTCGTACGGCCTGCGACGATTCCGGCCGCGAGCTGTTGCTCGAAGTGATTCCGCCGGCCGTCGCTGACGATCCGCGCGATGCGGATGAAGTGCTGGTGCGTGCAGTGGCGGCGATTGCAACGGCAGGAGTGTTGCCGGATTGGTGGAAGCTGCCCGCTCCGATCAGTTCACAAGGCTGGAAGCGGCTCGACA
>JACCZX010000208.1 GCA_013695705.1 Burkholderiaceae bacterium
TACTCAGCGGCAGCGCTATCAGTCTTCAGATACTTTTCGGCACCGAGCTGCATATTGAGGCGCGGCGACATCGGAAATCCCGTTTCCGCGAGACGGATCGCTGGCTCGAATAATCTTGCCCATGGCAATTTTCCGTGCTGCTTGTGCGCGACTTCGAGCATGCGCACCGCGCCGGGGGTGCCGACCGAGCGCCCGCCGACCACCGCGTCGTAGAACGGCATCGCTTTTCCGTCGGGCAGCAAAAACAATTTTTCGTCAGCCGCCAACGGCGCTGTTTCGCGGCCGTCGTAGGCAACGACTCTGCGGCCATCCCAGTGCATCAGAAAAGCGCCGCCGCCGATGCCCGAGCTTTGCGGTTCGACCAGCGTCAGCACCATTTGAATCGCGATTGCCGCATCGACTGCGCTACCGCCGGCGCGCAGAATCTCGCGGCCCGCCTCCGTGGCGAGCGGATTGGCCGACGCCGCCATGTGTTTGGTTGCGGTGACGCTGTCAAGACCAACTCTGAAAGCCGACGATGTTTCCGGCTGCGACGGTCGGTCGCTTTGCGTGGCGCATGCGGCCAGCAAGACGGCCGCGGCAATGGTGCCGAGGTGTCGATTGATACTCATGGCCAATCTCCTTCTGTGCGTCTCCCTCTATTTCGGCGGCAACCGGATCGCGCCGTCGAGGCGGATCGTTTCGCCGTTCAGCATCACGTTCTCTATGATGTGTTTAGCCAGTGCTGAGTACTCATCGGGTTTGCCGAGCCGCGATGGAAACGGTGGCTGCTTGCCCAGCGTATCTTGCACTTCCTGCGGCATGCCGAGCAACATCGGCGTTGCAAAAAGACCCGGCGCGATCGTCACGCAGCGGATGCCTTGCCGCGCAAGGTCGCGCGCGATCGGTAACGTCATGCCCACCACGCCGCTCTTGGACGCAGCGTATGCGGCTTGGCCGATCTGCCCGTCGTACGCAGCCACAGAAGCGGTGTTGATCAGCACTCCCCGCTCGCCATCGGCGGTCGCGTCCTGCTTTGCCATCGCGTCGGCGGCGACGCGAATCATGTTGAAGGTGCCGATCAAGTTGATCCCGACGACGCGCGCGAAGCTTGCCAGTGCGTGCGGCCCGTCCTTACCGACCGTTTTTTCGCCGATTGCAATTCCTGCGCAGTTCACCAGCCCGCGCAGCGGTCCGCGCGCAAGCGCGGCGTCTACCGCAGCCTTCGCGTCTTCTTCGCGGGTGACGTCGCATCGGACGAACTTTGCGTTGGCACCCAGCTCGCGCGCCAGCGCCTGACCGCGGTCGGCTTGAACGTCGGCGATTACTAGTTGGCCGCCATTTTCCGTGATCATGCGTGAAACGGCGCCTCCGAGGCCGGAAGCGCCGCCGGTGACGACGAACGTATTGCCAGTGATTTGCATGAACCCCCCCGCGCGAAGCAAGAGATTCTAGCGGCGGCAGTTATTTAATAACGAGGGCAGGGACTAGCGGAAGGTGCAGCGCGCGTATAGCCACAGCGTGCCGTTGATGTCGCCGTCGCCGCTCGACTTGGTGCGCGCGCGAACCATCGGCAACTGGCATTTCTCTGCTGCGAAACCGGCAGAGTTCAAAAAACCACGCATTGAATCTGACGGCAGACCCACATGGAACTTGGGTCGCGTGTATTGCCCGGTCGAGGTCGCGCGGGGTGTTTCAAGCTGAATCGCCGAACCCAACCAACTCGAACTCGACGTGGCGGAGCCGGAAAAAGTGCTTGCGCTCGGTGTCGTGGGGTCAGTCGTTCCGGAATAGAGGTTGCGATGCATCGGCGGGACGGTGGTGTCGGGCAGGACATCGAGCCGCAACTGCGCAGTGCTCGGTAGCGCGGCGGCGCCGAGCGCCGCGGCAAAAAGCGTCTGCAACAGTTTTTGAAATGACGGCACGCCAGTCCTGTCCAAAATGAGTCTGCAGCGAAGTAGTGTGCATCAGGCGCAGTGATTTATAAGGCGCAATCTGACTCTTTAAAGCGATGCTGGCAACTAGCCGGTCGGATGAATTGGTGATAGGCAAAAAATCGGGCAAACGGATGAATCAATCGGCGGAGCCGCTCAGCCGGCGGGTACACGGAGCGTCGTGACTAACATCGCAGCGCTAGTACTCGGTCGCATCGCCGGCGCCGAGCGCGCGCTGCATGATGACGACGTCGACCCAACGATCAAACTTACGCCCGACTGACGTCATCACTCCGACGTACGCGAACCCGCAGGCGCGATGGACACCGATCGAGGCAGCGTTGTGCGAATCGCCGATCACGGCGAGCATCTGACGCAATCCGAGCGTCGTGCAGCGTTCGATCAACTGGTTCAGCAGAGCCTGGCCGACCCCATGTCGAATCGCGTCAGGCGCTACGTAAAGCGAATCCTCCACGGTGCTGCGATATCCGGCGCGCGGCCGAAATTGAGTTGCGTAGGCGTAACCCAGAAGCTTGTCATCGAGTTCGGCCACCAAATACGGTAGCCCGGCCTGCGTGATGGCTGCCACACGAGTGCTTAGCTCGGCCACGTCGGGCGGCTCAGTCTCGAATGTTGCGAGACTGGTCGCCACGTGGTGTGCATAGATCGCCTGAATGGGAGTTAGATCTTGCTCGCCGACTACGCGGATGTGCATCGCGATCGGTGTGCGGTGCTTACTTCACCGGCACACTGGTCGGCGCTGCCGGGGTGGGTTGTGGTGCCGGCGCGGTCAGCGTGGTTGCCGGCCGCACCATCGGCGCGGCGTCGCCCGTCATCGGCTTCCCGCCATACACGCTGGCGATGATCGGCACGATTAGCAACGCAACGATGTTGATGATCTTGATCAGCGGGTTGACCGCAGGGCCGGCGGTATCTTTGTACGGATCGCCGACGGTGTCGCCGGTGACCGCAGCCTTGTGCGCGTCCGATCCCTTGCCGCCGTGATGGCCTTCTTCGATGTACTTCTTGGCGTTGTCCCACGCGCCGCCGCCGGTGGTCATCGAAATTGCAACGAAGAGTCCGGTAACGATCGTGCCCATTAGCACACCGCCGAGCGCGGCCGGACCGAGCAACAATCCAACCACAATCGGCACCAGGACCGGCAACAGCGACGGAATCATCATCTCCTTGATGGCCGACGTGGTCAGCATGTCGACCGCGCGGCTGTAATCGGGCTTCGCGGTGCCTTCCATGATTCCTTTGATGTCGCGAAACTGCCGGCGCACTTCTTCGACCACCGCGCCCGCCGCACGGCCCACCGCTTCCATTGCCATTGCGCCGAACAGGAACGGAATCAAGCCGCCGATGAACAGACCGACGATCACGTATGGGTCCGACAATTCGAAGGTGACGTTCAATCCAGCCGCCGCAAGGCCTCCGGTGTAGTCGGCAAACAGCACCAGTGCGGCGAGCGCAGCCGAGCCGATCGCATAGCCTTTGGTCACTGCCTTGGTTGTGTTGCCCACTGCGTCGAGCGGATCGGTCACGTCGCGCACTTCCTTCGGCAGGCCTGCCATCTCGGCAATGCCGCCAGCGTTGTCGGTGATCGGCCCGTACGCATCCAGCGCGACGATGATGCCGGTCATCGACAGCATGGCGGTCGCAGCGACCGCGATGCCATATAAGCCGGCGAGCCAGTAAGAGGTGAGGATTGCGGCACAGATGGCGATCACCGGCCACGCGCACGACTTCATCGAAACGGCGAGGCCGGCGATGATGTTGGTCGCGTGCCCGGTGGTCGACGCCTGCGCCACGTACTTGACCGGTTTGAACTGTGTGCCTGTGTAGTACTCGGTGATGTAAACCAAAGCGGCGGTCAGCACCAGCCCAACCACGGCGCACAAGTACAAGCTCATCACTGTGACCTTGGCGGAGACCGCAGTCCCGATCACCGGTCCGAGAATCCAGCTCGTGACCGGATAAAACAGCACCAGCGAAATAGCGCCAGCGACCAGCAGGCCGCGATACAGCGCGTTCATGATCTTGCCGCCCTCGCGCGCCTTGACGAACATGCAGCCGACAATCGACGCCAGAATCGACACGCCGGATATCACCAGCGGATAAATAATGCCGGCGTCACCGGCGCCGCGAAATACAAAGCCGCCAACCAGCATCGTCGCGATGACCGTCACCGCGAACGTTTCGAATAAGTCGGCTGCCATGCCGGCGCAGTCGCCCACGTTGTCGGCAATCACTGCCGGGTTGCGTGGATCGTCTTCCGGAATGCCGGCTTCGACTTTCCCCACGAGATCCGCGCCTACGTCGGCTCCCTTGGTGAATATTCCGCCGCCCAGACGCGCGAAGATCGAGATAAGCGATGCGCCGAACGCAAATCCGATCATCGGATGCAGCAACTCGCGCACGTTCGATGCCGCATGCGTGGCGCGCAGTACCCAGTAAAAACCGGCGACGCCGATCAACCCGAGTCCCACTACCAGCAAGCCGGTAATCGCGCCGCCGCGAAATGCGACATTGAGTGCCGGATTCAAGCCGAGCGTTGCTGCTTGCGCGGTACGCACGTTGGCGCGCACCGACACGTTCATGCCGATGTATCCCGTGGCGCCCGACAACACCGCGCCAAGAACGAAGCCGATGGCAGTCCAGACGCCGAGTTGCGGAACCAGCGCAATGATGATCGCCAGTGCTACCCCGACGATCGCAATCGTTCGATACTGACGATTTAAATACGCCTGTGCGCCTTGTTGTATCGCGGCCGCGATCTCCTGCATTCGAGCATTACCCGCGGGCTGCTTCAGAATCCAGGTGATGGACCACGCGCCGAACCCCACGGCTGCGAAGCCGCAGACGAGCGCGAGTGCCAATCCAGACATGCTTTTCTCCTTGTTGAAACTATTGAATCAAACTTGCAAATTCACGACGCCAGCGCGGTCGAGACGCGCTGCTTGATTTCTTCGACGCTGCCGACACCGGAGATCCGCCGATACTTCGGGGCGCCTTGCTCGCCGTGCGCGGCTAATGCCTGGTAGTACCCCACCAGCGCCTGCGTTTGATCGCGGTACACGCCCAGCCGTTTGCGCACCGTTTCTTCCTTGTCATCAGCGCGCTGAATCAGAGGTTCTCCGGTTGGATCGTCACATCCACGGATCTTCGGCGGGTTGAATTTCACGTGATACACGCGCCCACTTTGCGGGTGCACGCGGCGCCCGCTCATCCGATCGATGATGTCGCTTTCGGGAACATCGATTTCGAGCACGTAGTCCAGCCTGACATCGGCGTCTTTCATCGCTTCGGCCTGTGGGATCGTGCGCGGAAACCCATCGAACAAGTAACCCTGCGCGGTGTCGTGCGCGCGCAGGCGTTCCTGCACCAGTCCGATGATGATGTCGTCAGAAACTAGCGCGCCGGTGTCCATCACCTTTTTGGCGGCGATGCCGAGCGGCGTCCCGTCCATGATCGCCGCACGCAGCATGTCGCCCGTCGATATCTGCGGAATCCGGTAACGATCCCTGATGAACGCGGCCTGTGTTCCCTTGCCCGCGCCCGGCGGCCCGAGCAAAATCAGTCGCATCCTCCGTCCTGATGTTCTAGTTTTTTTACAGCCGTTGAACAGCCCCAGCGGCCGCAGCGCGCGAGTTTACCCAAATGAGCTGACCAAATGAAAAGGGCCGCGACTCTCACCAAGACTGCCAGCCCTGCATACGAAAGACCCAAAGCGCTATTCGACCCGGATCGTCTCCATGTTCAGCGCATTGTCCGGCCGGTGTACGGCCGTGACGTTGCTGCGCATCGCCCACGGAATCATTTGCCGGTGCAATGGCACGTGATGAACTTGAGTGTTGTGCTCTGCGATCGCCTGCCGGATCATCTCGAGCCGCTTCTCGGGGACGGGTTCGGTGGCGGCCGCGTCGATCAGCGCGTCAAGCTTGGGATTGACGTAGCGACCATAGTTAAACGAGCCATATCCGGTTTTATCGTCTTTCGAATGCAGCACCGGTGACAGCATCGTCTGCGCATCGGTGATCGCGCCGCCCCAGCCCAGCATGTACATGCTGGTGTCGTACTTTTCGAGCTTCGGAAAATAGGTGGCGCGCGGCTGCGTGCTCACCTTGGTATTGACGCCCACCTTGGCCAGCATGGCCGCCACCGCGATGCAGATTTCCTCATCGTTTACGTAGCGATTGTTCGGGCAATCGAGCGTGACTTCGAAACCGTTTGGATAACCTGCTTCAGCCAGCAGTTGCTTCGAGCGGTTGATGTCGTAGGCCAGACGCTTCTCGGCTTCCGGGTTCGAAGCGGTGATCGACGGCGTGATGCCGCCGGTGGGCAACGCCGAGCCGCGCATGATGCGTGAGCGGATCGCGTCGATATCGATCGCGTGATAAACGGCTTGGCGCACGCGCACGTCCTTGAACGGATTTTTGCCCTTGACGTTCGAGTACAGGAGCTCGTCGCGCATCTGATCGAAACCAAAGAACACGACCCGGTTTTCCTGCCCGCGCACCACCTTGGTCCCCTTGTTTTCCTCGATCCGGCGCACGTCCTGCGGCGGCGGGTCGAGCACGAAGTCGACCTGGCCTGATAGCAGCGCCGCCGTGCGTGTGGCGTCCGCGCTGACCTGCGTGTAGATGATCTCGTCGACGTTGCCGGTTGCGCGGCCGTCTTTAACGCCCCACCAGTCGGGGTTGCGCTTCAACACGGTGCGGATGCCCGGCTCGCGCGTGACCAGAATCCAAGCCCCGGTGCCGTTGGCGTTGCGCGAAGCATGCGTTTCTTCCTTGCCCTTGAAATCGAGCGGCCGCTCGACCTTGTTCTTGGCCGCCCACGCTTTGCTCATCACGTAGATCAACGTTGCATGTTCGAGCGTGATCGGATTCGGTTTTTCCTGCACGAACTCCACCGTGTAATCGTCGATCTTGCGGGGCTTGCCGACCGGAATCGAGTATTGCCGCAGCTGCGAGTTAGGGTGGCTCGCTCGCTCGTACGAGAACACAATGTCGTCGGCGGTAAATGGGGTGCCGTCGTGAAACTTGACGCCTTTGCGCAGAGTGAAGCGCCAGGTCGTCGGATTGATCTGCTGCCAGCTGGTCGCCAGCCCCGGCACCAGCTTCAATGTGTTGTCGCGCATCACCAATGTGTCGTGCACCGATTGCGCAAACATGTTGGTCAAGCCTTCGTTTTGCGAGTACGGATCGGCGGTTTGCGGATCGCCCTGCGAAGCCCAGCGCAAGGTGGTGGCGCTGGCGCCGACAGAAAACGTGACGGTCGCGAGCAAAGCCAATGCGTACCTTTTCATCGGATTTTCCTTGGTGCGAAAGAGATCATTCAGAAATTTTAGCTTGCGAAGTTCTCGCGCATTCGCTGCAGGTCAGCCGGTGTGTCGACTCCGGGCGGCAGCGGTTCGGTGAGCCTGAGCACCGCAATGCCGACTCCATGCGCGATCGCCCTCAGCTGTTCGAGTTTTTCATGCTCTTCGATCGCAGGCTTCGGCAGGTTCGGATAGCGGAACAGGAACGCAGCACGGTACGCGTACAGGCCGACGTGCCGCAGCGCGCCGAGCCCCGGGGGCAGCGCCGTGCGCCCGGCCGCGAATGCGTCACGCGACCACGGAATCGGCGCGCGCGAAAAAGTAATCGCGCGATCGCGATTGTTGACGACGACCTTGACCACATCGGGGCTGAAAAATTCGGCGGCGTCGTCGATTGGATGCGCCGCTGTGGCAATCTCGCAGTCGTCGCGCTCGTTTAGCAGGCGAGCGACGCGATCTACTACGTCCGATGGCATCAATGGCTCGTCCGCCTGGACGTTGACGACGATGGTTTCCGGCGCTACTGCTAGATGTTTGACTGTTTCGGCAATGCGGTCGGTTCCAGTGGTGTGCTCCGTTGATGTCAACATGCACTCGATGCCGTAAACGCGGCACGTCTGGACGATTTCGGTGCTGTCAGCCGCAACCACGACTCTGCTTGCGCCGCTGCGCGCGGCCTGCCGTGCGACGCGCACCACCATCGGTACGCCGCCAATGTCGGCCAGGGGTTTGCGTGGCAGGCGGGTCGACGCC
This sequence comes from Burkholderiaceae bacterium, assembly GCA_013695705.1. Classification (GTDB taxonomy): domain Bacteria; phylum Pseudomonadota; class Gammaproteobacteria; order Burkholderiales; family Burkholderiaceae_F; genus JACCZX01. The sequence continues at coordinate 7,993 of JACCZX010000208.1, forward strand.
AAACGTGCCGGCACTACCACCAGGAAGTCCAAATTAGCGGCCGAGCTCGACGGGTTCTACCTTGCGCGCGTCGGATTCGAGCATTACCGGAATGCCGTCGCGAATCGGATACGCCAACGCGTCGGCCTTGCAGACGAGCTCTTGCGCATCCCTGCGATAGTCGAGCAACCCTTTGCACACCGGGCACACGAGAATGTCAAGCAGTCGATGGTCCATTGGCATGATCCCTTGCTGAACGCGTGGCCGAGATTCGCGCGACAACCGCGTCGATCAATGTGGAGTCGATCTCGGTTAGCAGCGGCACGACCCACAGGCGCAGGTCGTTGGCCAACCCTGCATTGTCTGCGCATTTTACGGCGTCTTTTTCGGTGATCAGGATGCGGTCAGCTGCGCAGCCGGCAAAGGGATTGACGCGGAAGTCGAAGTGATCGGCCAGCGGCAACTCGTCGATCACCAGGCCGGCGGCGCGCAGCATTGAAAAGAATGTTTCGGGTGTGCCGATGCCGGCAGCCGCGATAAAGCGCCAGCCGTGCGCGCTCTGTTCGGCCGCCAGCGACGCCAGTTCGGTGCGGAGCTGCGGCGAGCGCAACGCGAACGCGCATGCAATATGCGTTCGCATTTGAAAGCGCGG
>JACCZX010000243.1 GCA_013695705.1 Burkholderiaceae bacterium
GGCGGCCGCACGAGCGCGCGAACTCGCGGCGGCGGTGATGACGTTCGAACCCCACCCGCGCGAGTTCTTTGCTCCGGAGCGCGCGCCAGCGCGTGTTTCCAACCTGCGCGACAAACTCTCTGCGTTCGATCGATGCGGCATAACGCATGTCTTCGTTCAGCATTTCAATCACCGCTTCTCGCAGTTGGCGCCAAGCGCCTTCGTCGAGCGCGTTCTGCTGGAAGGTTGCGCGGTGCGCTGGCTTCTGATCGGTAAAGATTTTCGCTTTGGCGCCGCGCGTGCCGGCAACGGCGAGCTGCTCGCCGACTATGCGGCAGAGGGCGCCCTCGAACTCGAGGTGATGCCGACGGTTGACGATGACGGCGAACGCATCTCGAGTACCGCCGTCCGCCATGCACTGGCAGCGGGTGACCTGGCGCGCGCCGCGGCGTTGCTCGGCCGCTCTTACTCGATCAGTGGCCGTGTCTTGCACGGACGCAAGCTAGGACGATCTTTGGGATTTCCAACGCTTAATCTGAAGATAGAGCATGCGCATCCGGCGCTGCGCGGGATTTTTGCAGTGCGCGTGCACTGCCTGTCCGAGCGGCCCGTGGCCGGGGTCGCCAGCATTGGTCTGCGGCCGACGGTCGACCATGGCGGTCGCTGGCTGCTCGAAGTGCACTTGTTCGACTTTGCAGAGGCGGTGTACGGGTGCCTCGTAACCGTTGAATTCTTCGAGAAACTGCGCGACGAGCAAAAATACGAGACACTTGGGGAACTGTCCGCCGCCATCAGCGGCGATGCCGTGCGAGCACGTGCGTTGTTGGCACGCTGATAAGACAGCGAAGACAGGGCGATCGTGTTTAGAGATACCTGTTATGCCTGACGAAAAACGAAAACCCGCGTCCGTACCCGCCACTCGCAAGTATCCGTTGAATCTGCCGGAAACTGCGTTTCCGATGCGCGGCGACCTGGCCAGGCGTGAACCGGTATGGGTGCGCGAATGGGAAGAGCAGGACGTCTACGGCCAGATTCGAGCGGCGTCGGTTGGCCGCACTAAATGGATCCTGCACGACGGGCCTCCGTATGCGAACAACGACATTCACATGGGGCAGGCGCTTAACAAGACGTTGAAGGATTTCGTCGTCAAAAGCCGGCAGATGGCCGGCTTCGATGCGCAGTACGTGCCGGGATGGGACTGTCACGGGATGCCCATCGAAATTCTGATCGAGAAAAAGCATGGCAGGAATTTGCCTGCGCGCGAGGTGCAGTCGCTGTCGCGCGCGCATGCGACGCAGCAGGTCGAGCGACAGAAAAATGATTTCAAGCGGCTCGGCGTACTGGGATTGTGGGACCGGCCTTATACGACGATGGACTTCAAGAACGAAGCCAACGAGCTGCGCGCATTGGGCAAAATCATGTCCAAAGGTTTTGTCTTTCGCGGATTAAAGCCGGTCAACTGGTGCTTTGATTGCGGCTCTGCGTTAGCCGAGGCTGAAGTGGAATACCAGGACAAGGTCGATCTGGCGGTCGATGTTGCGTTTCCCCTGCGCGAAGACCAGCGCGGGCGGTTTCTGGCTGCATTCGGGTTGCCACAGTTACCCGCCAGGTCGGTTTATGCGGTGATTTGGACGACGACGCCGTGGACGCTGCCTGCCAATCAGGCGCTCAATGTGCATCCCGAGGCAAGCTATGACCTGGTCGATACCGAGCGTGGGCTGCTGGTGCTCGCCACCGATCGCAAAGACGCGTGTCTGGCGGCTTATCAGCTGACCGGTTCGACACTGGCGCAAGCTTCCGGCAAAAATTTATCGCTGATCGTTTTTCGCCATCCGTTTTACGAGCGTGATTCGCCTGTGTACCTCGGCGACTACGTCACGCTCGACACTGGAACCGGCATCGTGCACTCATCCCCGGCGTACGGCGTTGAGGACTTCGTGTCGTGCAAGGCACACGGCATGAGCGATGACGACATCATCAATCCGGTGCAAGCCGACGGCGTGTACGCATTATCGTTGCCATTGTTTGGCGGCATGAAGATCTGGGATGCAAATGCGAAGATCGTCGATGTCGTTCGCGAACACGGCCATTTGCTGCACGTTGAAAAACTAACTCACAGCTACATGCACTGCTGGCGGCATCGAACGCCGGTGATCTACCGGGCGACGTCGCAATGGTTTGCGGGCATGGATGTCGCACCGAAGGAAGGATCGGACACACTGCGTGACCTGGCGCTGGCGGGCGTCGAGGCAACGCACTTTTATCCGGAATGGGGTAAGGCGCGGCTGCACGGCATGATTGCCAATCGCCCTGACTGGACGCTGTCGCGTCAGCGCCAATGGGGCGTACCGATGGCGTTTTTCGTGCACAAGGAAACGGGCGCGCTGCATCCGCGCACGCAGGAATTGCTCGAACAGGTGGCACTGCGCATCGAGCGTGGTGGCATCGAAGCATGGCAGGACCTCGATCCCGGTGAGCTGCTCGGCGAGAAGGGGCCCGAATCCGCCGAGCACTATGTAAAAAATCGCGACACGCTCGACGTGTGGTTTGACTCCGGCGTCACGCATCAAACGGTGCTGCGCGGTTCGCACGCCGCCGAGTCGCATTTTCCGGCGGACATGTATCTCGAAGGATCGGACCAGCACCGCGGCTGGTTTCATTCTTCGCTGCTGACCTCGTGCATGTTAAATGGTGTGTCGCCTTATAAGGCGCTGCTGACCCACGGCTTCGTTGTCGACGGCCAAGGTCGCAAGATGAGCAAATCGGTCGGCAACGTAATAGCGCCGCAAAAAGTGGCCGACACGCTGGGTGCAGAAATCATTCGCCTCTGGGTGGCCAGTACCGATTACTCGGGCGAACTTAACTTATCCGACGAGATCTTGAAGCGCGTCGTTGAAGGATATCGTCGGCTGCGCAACACGTTACGATTTCTGCTCGCGAACGTCAGCGATTTCGATATTGAGCGCGACCTGTTGCCGGTGGCCGACTGGTTCGAGATCGATCGCTATGCCCTGGCAATCATGCGCGAGGTCGCTACCAGCGCGCAGGCGGACTATGACCGCTATGAATACCACCCGATCGTTGCCCGGCTGCAAACGTTCGCCTCTGAAGATCTGGGCGCGTTCTACCTGGATATCCTGAAGGACAGGCTTTATACGACAAAGCCGGCGTCCAGGGCGCGGCGCTCCGCACAGTGCGCGTTGTATTCGATCACCGAAGCGTTGTTAAAGCTAATGGCGCCGCTGCTGTCGTTCACCGCTGAAGAAGGGTGGAAGGTACTGAGGAAAAAAACCGGTGGCACAATTTTTACCGAGGTGTTTCCGCCCCTGCCTGCGTCGCCGGAAGACGCTGCGCTGCTCGTCAAATGGAGCCGCATTCGCGCTGTGCGCGCCGAGGTTCACAAGGTGATCGAGCCGCTGCGTGAGCAAGGCGCGGTCGGTTCATCGTTGCAGGCCGAAGTCGAAATCCGCGCCGACGCGGAAACAACTGCGCTGCTGCGAACGCTGGGAGACGATTTGCGCTTCGTTTTGATCAGCTCGCACGCAGTCGCAATTGAAGTCGAAGACCCGGCGGATCAACGCATCGTCGTCACGCCGTCGGCCAACATCAAATGCGAGCGCTGCTGGCACTGGCGCGCTGACGTCGGGGTCGATTCCGATCACCCCACGATATGTGGACGCTGCGTCAGCAATCTATTCGGCGTTGGCGAATCGAGGAGCTTCGCCTGATGTCGTTCGTCAAACAGCCGACGTGGCGCCAGCGGATGCTGCCCTGGGTCGGGCTTGCAATAGGGATCGTGCTCGCCGATCAGCTGACCAAAATTACGATCGAACGCCGCTTCGATTTCGGTGACGTCTTGCCCGTCACCAGCTTCTTCAATCTGGTGCTGGCTTACAACAAGGGCGCGGCATTTTCGTTTCTCGCAACGGCATCGGGATGGCAGGGAGCTTTCCTGACATCAGTTGCGATCATCGCCTCGGCATTCATCCTGTATCTGCTGGCGCGGCACGGCCATCAACGGCTGTTCGCACTGGCTCTGGCGATGATTCTCGGCGGCGCCGTTGGCAACGTGATCGACCGTATCGCATACGGCCATGTCATCGACTTTCTCGATTTTCACTGGGCCGGTTGGCATTGGCCTGCATTTAACCTCGCTGACAGTGCGATCGTCGGCGGCGCGGCGCTGCTGATTTTTGACGAGTTTCGACGCGTACGGCGCGCCCGATAGCGATGCAGCTCGCGCGCAAGCACTTCGTCGTCGGCATGACCGGCGGCATCGCCGCGTACAAAGTCTGCGAGTTAGTGCGGCGTTTGCAGGACGAAGGCGCAACGGTACAGGTGGTAATGACGGCCGGCGCCCAGCAATTCATCACCGCGATGACCATGCAGGCACTCAGCGGGCGTTCGGTCGAAACCGATCAATGGAAAAGTCAGATCGGCAACGCGATGCCGCATATCGAACTGACGCGCTCTGCCGACGCGATTATCGTGGCGCCGGCGAGCGCGGACTTTATTGCGAAGCTCGCGTACGGAATGGCCGACGATCTGTTGCCGACGCTCGCGCTGGCGCGCGACCGGCGCCGCACCGCGCTATTGGTGGCGCCGGCGATGAACGTCGAGATGTGGGAGAACCCGGCGACGCAGCGCAATGTCGCTCAGTTGCAGGCCGACGGCATCGTGATTCTGGGTCCGGCCAGCGGCGCGCAGGCATGCGGGGAAACGGGCTTCGGCCGCATGCTCGAGGCACACGAGCTGCTGGACGATGTGGTTTCGTTCGTGCAACCCAAGACACTCGCCGGAAAAAACGTTTTGGTGACCGCAGGGCCGACGTTTGAACCGATCGACCCGGTACGCGGCATTACCAATCTATCGTCGGGCAAAACCGGCTACGCGATCGCGCGCGCCGCTTCCGAGGCTGGTGCGCAAGTCACACTCGTGTCCGGGCCAACTGCCCTGGCGGCACCGCGCGGCGTGCAGCGAATCGACGTGACGACCGCACGCGAAATGATGGACGCCGTGATGCGCAGTCTTCCGGCCGACGTGTTTATTTCGGTGGCCGCCGTGGCCGACTGGCACGTCAGCAATCAAAGCACGAGCAAGATCAAGAAAAATGACTCGGCAACGTCGCCGACGCTGAAGTTCGCGCCAAATCCCGACATCCTCGCAACGGTGGCCGCCCTGTCCACCAGGCCGTATTGTGTCGGCTTCGCCGCCGAGAGCGAGGACGTGATCGACAATGCGCGCCGCAAACTTACCAGCAAGAAAGTACCGCTGATGGTGGCCAATCGAGCGCAGGATGCACTGGCGAGCGACACCAGCGAGCTGTCATTGATCGATGCTCGCGGCGTCACGACGCTGCCGATCACCGACAAACTTTCGCAGGCCAGGCGATTGA
>JACCZX010000268.1 GCA_013695705.1 Burkholderiaceae bacterium
GGCTCGACTCGCCGAAATACGCCAGCAGTCTTACGCGCCGGCAATCCGCCGCTTCCGCCAGGCCGAGCATCGCGTCGAGCTTCGCTCCGCACAGTCGCTTGTATAGCGCATCAGCGTCCGACATTTCGATCAGGCGGCGCTGTTGAACGACGTCGGCCAGCCCGTACGTCATCCAGGCGTCGGCCGGCGCGCCGTCGCGACCAGCGCGACCAGTCTCCTGAAAATAACCTTCGATGCTCTTGGGCATGTCGAGATGCGCCACGAAACGCACATCGGGCTTGTCGATTCCCATGCCGAACGCGATGGTCGCGACCATCACGCGCGCATCTTCCTGCAGGAATTCACGCTGATTCGTGGCGCGCGTCACCGAGTCCATGCCGGCGTGATACGGCAGTGCGCGAACCCCGCTGGTACCCAGCAGCGTCGCGACTTCATCGACCGTGTTGCGCGCCAGGCAGTAGACGATGCCCGAATGATCCGCGTGCTCTTCGCGCAGAAAGCGCAGCAGCTGATCGCGCGCATCGCGCTTTTCTACAATTCGATAGCGAATGTTCGGGCGGTCGAAGCTCGCGACAAACACGCGCGGATCGAGCAGCAGCCGTTCGACAATTTCCTGCCGCGTCGGACCATCCGCCGTTGCAGTAAGCGCAATGCGCGGGACGCTCGCATAGCGCTCGCGCAACACAGCGAGCTGACCGTATTCGGGGCGAAAGTCGTGGCCCCACTGTGAAACACAGTGCGCTTCGTCGATTGCGAACAATGCCAACCCGACGCCGTGTTGAACTTCGCTCAGCAACCGCTGACAGCGTTCGCTCATCAAACGCTCGGGAGCGATGTAGACAAGATCGAGCTCGCCGTTGCGCGTTTGACTTTCAACCTTGGCAGCCTCAGATGACGACAGACTCGAATTCAGGAATGCCGCGCGTACGCCCGCTTCACTGAGCGCCATCACCTGGTCCTGCATCAATGCGATCAATGGTGAAACGACAATGCCGACGCCATTGCGCAGCATTGCGGGGATCTGATAAGTCAATGATTTGCCGCCGCCGGTGGGCATCAGCACCAGCGCGTCGCCGCCCTCGCAGATGTGCTCGATGACTTCCGACTGAAAGCCGAGAAAATGATCGTAGCCAAACGTGTCTTTCAGGATGGACTGGGCGGTGCGAGTCTTCATCGGGCGAGCGTAGCGCGAGGGGCACTCGGGCGTGGCGCGAAGCGCTACCATCGCCGTATCTTTCCTTCACCTAGCCTTGCTTCAACGAGAGCGACTGGGGTTCCGATGAACACGATTCAGCCCGACGTGCCGGTTCCATCATCGCGAGGTTTCACCCTGGTCGGCATCACCTATAGCCTGTATGCAATCGGTCTGTTTTTAGTTTGGCCTGCGCTGATCGGAGTCGTGATGGCCTACGTCAAGCGAGCCGACGTCCCGGCCCTGCTGTCGTCGCACTATCGGTGGCTGATCAATACCTTCTGGTGGTGGTTCGCCACCTGGGTCGTTGTCATCGCCGTGTTGCTTGCAGTGATGATTCCGTATGCATTCGAGCTCGACAGCACGGCGCGATCCGCACAATATTTCAACATCCCGTGGGAGGTGCTTGGCCCCGCCGTTCTGGGCGGCCTGGCGCTGGTGAGTGTGTGGCTGTGGGTGATGTACCGGCTGATTCGCGGTGCGATTCGTTTATCCGATGGGCGCGCCGCGCCCGGGTATGACGTGCCAACCCAGGACGCGCGCTAGATAGCAATGCAATTACCAGGCCTCGATTTCCATCTCGGCGACGACATCAACGCGCTGCGTGAAGCCGTGCACGACTTTGCGCAGGCCGAGATCGCTCCGCGCGCAGCCGAGATCGATCGCTCCGATCAGTTTCCTATGGAACTATGGCGCAAGCTGGGTGAGCTCGGAGTTCTCGGCATTACCGTCGAGGAAGAATATGGAGGTGCCGCGCTCGGCTATCTGGCACACATCGTCGCGATGGAAGAAATATCGCGCGCGAGTGCGTCGGTCGGCCTGTCGTACGGCGCGCATTCGAATCTGTGCGTCAATCAGATTCGGCGCAATGGCAATGCCTTGCAAAGAAAAAAATATTTGCCGAAACTGGTAAATGGCGAGCACGTCGGCGCGCTGGCGATGAGCGAAACGAACGCCGGTTCAGATGTCGTCAGCATGCGCCTGCGCGCCGATGCCAAAGGTGACCACTTCGTATTAAACGGTACCAAGATGTGGATCACCAACGGCCCGGATTGCGACGTGCTGGTGGTTTACGGCAAGACCGACCCGCAGATGGGCGCGCGCGGCATGACGACCTTCATCGTCGAAAAAAACATGACCGGATTTTCGGTCGCGCAGAAACTCGACAAGCTCGGAATGCGCGGCTCGCACACCGGCGAGCTGGTGTTCAATAACGTCGAAGTGCCGATCGAAAACGTGCTTGGCGACGAAGGCGGTGGCGCCAGAGTGCTGATGTCGGGCCTCGACTTCGAACGCGCGGTGTTGAGCGGCGGGCCGCTCGGCATCATGTCTTCCTGCATGGATGCAGTTTTGCCCTATGTGCACGAGCGCAAGCAATTCGGCCAATCGATCGGAGAGTTTCAGCTGATGCAGGGCAAGCTCGCCGACATGTACACCACGATGATGGCCTGCCGCGCCTACGTCTACGAAGTCGGCCGTGCGTGCGATCGTGCCACTCCCGACACCATGCGCGCGCTGCGTAAAGACGCCGCCGGTGCAATTTTGTACTCGGCGGAGAAAGCAACGTGGATGGCCGGCGAAGCCATCCAGACCTTGGGCGGCAACGGCTACGTCAACGATTATCCAACCGGCCGCCTGTGGCGCGATGCAAAGCTCTACGAGATCGGTGCAGGAACCAGCGAAATTCGAAGAATGCTAATCGGACGAGAACTGTTTGCGGAGACGATCTAATCGTGGTCGACCGTGACCATAACGATGGACACACCGGCACTCGACAATACAGTTGATAAAGCCCGCGTTGCCGATTTCTGGACAGCGTATTGCCGCGCATCGAAGCTGGCTGAAACAACGCCGTATCAGGCATGGTATTTCGGCGACAGCGCAAAGCTGGCACACGAGTTGGTAGAGCTGGTGTTGCACGGACCCAAGCGCGCGACCGCAGGACTGGCTCGCGTAGCCGACGCCCTGCCGCATACGGCAGCAGTGCCCGATGGCTACAGCGTCGTGACCGAATTCGACGGCACACCGCGCGCGGTCATACGCACAGCGCAGCTCGAGCGGCGCAGATTTTGTGATGTCGACGCAGCGTTTGCGTGGGATGAAGGTGAAGGTGACCGCCTGCTTCCCGACTGGAAACGCGGCCACTGGAAGTACTTCGGCCGCGAGTGCGAATCGCTCGGCCGCTCGATGAGTCAAGATGAAGAAGTGTGTCTCGAACGATTTGAGCTGCTCTACCCTTTTAAGCATGCGTTGAATCCGGTCGATTGCGGCCCGCGCATCGTGCCGGGCTACATTCCCGGTGGGCTTGCGACAAGTTGTGCGCTGCAGACGCATTACTACGTTGAGCACCACGGGTTCGGCGCAATATTCGAAGCCGGCCGGTTGACCGATGTCGGCTCGTTCCTCGACCGTTATGACGCTGAGCGGGACCGCGTCTGGCTCCTGGTGGACGGCGGCCGCGTGCACGGGTCGATCGTCATTGACGGCAGCGCCCAGCAAGCCGGCGCCGCGCAGCTACGCTGGTTTATCGTGAGCGAAAAGGTGCGAGGCCGCGCTTTAGGGCAACGCTTGATGTCGGCGGCGATGGAGTTTTGCCGCACGCGATTCGCCACCGTTTATCTGCACACGTTTGCCGGCCTTGATGCAGCTCGCCATTTGTACGAGCAGCACGGCTTTCGGTTGATCAGCGAGCGTCCCAGCACACAATGGGGGCCGACCATGCTCGATCAGCACTTCGTATGGCACCGCCTGGGTCCACCAAATGCTCGGCCTGACGACTGATCGTCTTGCGCTGTTTGCGTTGGCATCACTGGTGCTGGCAGCGACGCCGGGGCCGGTGTGGCTGTACCTGATCTCGCGCACGCTCGCACAGGGGCGACGCGCCGGTTACTTTTCGATGTTCGGCGTTGCGGCAGGTCTTTCATTGCACGCAACGTTCGCGGCGTTCGGTCTGACCATCGTGCTGCTCGCCGTGCCGTACGCGTTCGACGCGATCAAGCTGGCAGGCGCGGCGTATCTGCTGTGGTTGGCATATACGACGGTGCGCGGCGCGGGGTTCACGTTCCAACCCCAGCCGCTCGATCCGGTGCGCGATCGTGTGTTGCTGCGGCAGGCATTCGTCGCGGCGGTCGTCAATCCGAAGGTGGCGATGTTTTATCTGTCGCTCTTTCCGCAGTTTGTCGACCCGACGGCAGGACCGGTGCTCGCGCAGAGCCTGCTGCTCGGCGCTATCCAGGTCAGCACCGCGGCGCTGATGGACGTCGCGCTGGTCACTGTTGCCGGCGCACTGGCCGCGTGGTTTGCGCAACGGCCGCTATGGCTGCAGCTGCAACGCTGGTTTCTGGGCAGCGCGTTCGGCGTGCTGGCGGTGTGGTTGGCTTCTACCCCACGCAATAATTCGAACTGACCGGTTAGCGTCTTGCCCCGAAAAGAGCTGAACGGGTCGAAGTACTGATAGATGCTGCGCGGTGCGCGACAATGCATCGCAATGGACGCTCCATATACCGCCGGTATTGTGGTCGATCGTTCGATGCCGTCACCGGCGGCGATCGCGCGCGCGATTCTCACCGGGTTCGACAACCACTATCGACGCTTTCGTTACGTCGCGCAGCAGGCGAAAGCGTTGTACGAAAACGGCAACTGGAAAGCGCTGCGCGAGCGCGCCCGTGAGCGTATCGACTTTTACGATCAGCGCGTGCTTGAGGCAGTCGCGACCATCGAACGCGACTTCGACCTGGATTCCCTCACTGACGCCGAACGCGACGCCCTTTGGCAGGCGGTGAAGCAGAACTTCGTTGCGCTGCTGATCGATCACCGGCAGCCTGAATGCGCCGAGACGTTTTTCAACTCGGTGTGCACCAAGCTGCTGCATCGCGACTACTTTCAAAATCGATTCATCTTCGTTCGGCCGGGCGTGGCGACTGAATACATGGATTCCGATCCCCCGTCGTACCGCAGCTACTACCCGGCAGCCGATGGACTGACTCGCGCTCTGCGAAATATCATCATCGATGCCGGCCTTGCGTGTCCGTGGGACGACGTCGAGCGCGACATTCGCCGCGTCGTACGAGCCGTTATCGACGCGCATCGGTCGGGCCAGGCGTTCGCGCGACCCTGGCATATCGAGCCCGATTTCCAGCTGCAAATTCTTTCGAATCTTTTTTTTCGCAACAAAGGGGCCTATATCGTCGGGCGCGTCGTTAACGGAACGCGCATCACCCCGGTGGCGGTGCCGATTCTGCGCAATTCTGCCGGCGCACTTTATGTCGACACCGTGCTTCTTACGGCCGATCAGCTGGCGGTGCTGTTTTCTTTCACGCACGCCTACTTTCTGGTGGACATGGAAGCGCCCGCGGCTTACGTCGAATTTCTGCGTTCGATCCTCCCGGGCAAGCCGAGCTCGGAGATTTACACCAGCGTGGGCTTGGCCAAGCAGGGAAAAACGCTTTTTTACCGCGATTTTCTACACCACCTTAAACACTCGACCGACCGATTCGTGGCAGCGCCCGGCATCAAGGGGCTGGTAATGACAGTGTTCACGCTGCCGTCGTACCCCTACGTCTTCAAGCTGATCAAGGACCACATTCCGCATCCGAAAGACACCGACCGGCCGCAGGTGATGGCCAAGTATCAGCTGGTCAAGCTGCACGACCGGGTTGGGCGCATGGCCGATACCTGGGAATACTCACAAGTCACGCTGCCGCGCTCGCGTTTCTCGCCGGCGCTGTTGCGCGAACTGCTATCCGACTGTGCGAGCATTGTCGAGATCAATGACGAAACGGTGCTGATCAATCATGTTTATATCGAACGGCGCATGACGCCGCTCAACATGTACCTGGCGCACGCGACTGACGACGAGCTCGATCACGCGATACTCGAGTACGGCAACGCGATCAAGGAACTGGCGGCGGCCAACATTTTCCCGGGCGATATGCTTTACAAGAATTTCGGCGTCACCCGTCTGAACCGGGTGGTGTTCTACGACTACGATGAGATCGAGTACATGACCGATTGCAACTTCCGCCAGGTGCCGGTCGCCCGGCACCACGAAGAAGAGATGTCGAACGAAGCCTGGTACGCCGTCGATTCGCACGACATGTTCCCTGAAAACTGGGCCGCATTTCTGTTGGGCGATGTTCGTATCCGCGCCGCGTTCGTCAAGCATCACGCGGATTTATTGACGCCGGATTTCTGGAATGCCCGCAAGCAGCGCATCGTCCGTGGTCATTCGGAGAGCGTGTTTCCGTACCCCCCTGGATTGCGCTTCAACGCGCGTTTTTCCACGATTGATTTACATTCCAGCAGCACTCCATGAGCGATCCGATCGTTATCGTTTCCGCCGCCCGCACGCCTATCGGCGGCCTGCTCGGCGATTTCTCTTCGCTGCAGGCACATCAACTCGGCGCCGCGGCAATCAAGGCCGCGGTCGCGCGCGCCGGTATCGCCGGCGATGCAATCGATGAAGCACTGATGGGCTGTTGCCTGATCGCTGGGCAAGGACAGGCGCCGGCGCGTCAGGCGGTACTTAGCGCCGGACTGCCGCAGTCGGTCGGAGCGGTCACGCTGTCGAAAATGTGCGGCTCCGGCATGCGCGCGATGATGTTCGCGCACGACATGCTGACCGCGCGCAGCGCAGACGTGATCGTTGCTGGCGGAATGGAAAGCATGACCAACGCGCCGCACCTGTTGGTCAATGCACGCAAGGGCTACCGATACGGCGCCATGACGACATTCGATCACATGGCGCTCGACGGCCTGGAAGACGCCTATCAGCGCGGCAAGGCGATGGGTGTATTCGCAGAGGATTGCGTTGCGAAATATTGCTTCACCCGCGAACAGCAGGACGATTTTGCGATCGCTTCGACCGAGCGCGCGATCAAGGCCAACAACGACGGCAGCTTTGACTGGGAAATCGCGCCGGTGATGGTCGCCGGCAAGGGCGGTAGCATTGAAATTAATAAAGATGAGCAGCCATTTAAAGCGAAGCTCGACAAGATTCGCGGGCTTAAGCCGGCATTCAAGAAAGACGGTACGGTGACCGCGGCCAATGCATCGTCGATCTCGGACGGTGCCGCGGCTTTGTTGATGATGCGCCACTCGACCGCACAAAATTCGCACGTCAAGCCGCTGGCACGCGTGCTGGGCCACTCGGTCCACGCCGCCGCGCCCGAGTGGTTTTCGACCGCACCGATCGGCGCCATTGAAAAGCTACTGAAGAAAATCGGCTGGACGACCGACAGTGTCGATCTGTGGGAGATCAACGAAGCCTTTGCCGCGGTAACGATGGCGGCGATGAACGAGCTGAAATTACCGCACAATAAAGTCAACGTGCACGGCGGCGCGTGTGCATTGGGACACCCGATCGGCGCGTCGGGCGCGCGCATCGTTACAACGTTGCTCGGGGCGTTGATAAAGACCGGCGGCAAGCGCGGTGTTGCCGCGCTTTGCATCGGCGGCGGTGAAGCGACCGCGCTGGCGTTGGAATTGATTTAAACCCATGTTCGGCACGCATGATCTTCCGTTATTCGTGGCGACCGCGCTGGTGTTGAACGCAACACCAGGGGTCGACATGTTGTTTACGCTTAGCCGCACCCTGCAGCAAGGGTGGCGCGCCGGCATCGCAGCGGCGCTCGGAATAATGGCGGGCTGCATCGTTCACACGTTCGCCGCGGCGCTGGGTCTGGCGGCGCTGATGGCGACGTCGGCGTTTGCATTCAGTGCGATCAAGTGGCTCGGCGCGGCGTACCTGCTCTGGCTGGCGTGGGGCATGTTGCGCGCCGCCGCGTACGACTCCGATGTCAACGCCGTGCCAGTGCTTGCAGCTCCTGATGCAGCGTCATGGACGCGCGTTTTTGCGCAGGGTTTTTTGACCAATGTGCTGAACCCGAAGGTCGCATTGTTCTTCCTTGCGCTGCTGCCGCAGTTCATTGCGGCCGATGCGCCCAACAAGCCGCTCGCGTTCCTCTTTCTCGGGGCCGTGTTCGTCGTCGGAGGCGCGCTGTTTTTATTCGCGCTGGTCGCACTGGCGCATCGATTGCGGTTGATCGCTAATGGTTTCGGCCGCACCCCGCGGCGGTTACTAAACCTCGCCGGCGGCGCACTGTTCGCATTCCTTGCCGTGCGACTGGCGCAGGCGCAACGCTGATGGGGACCGTGCTGATTGTCGGTGCATCGCGCGGTATCGGGCTCGAATTCGTACGGCAATACGCGGCCGACGGTCATCGCGTCATCGCAACGCACCGGACAGACGCAGCGGGCGAAACGCTGCGCGCTCTGGGCGCGAAACCTGCGGTGCTAAATCTGCTCGACGAAGGCGCGGTAGTCGAGTTCGGCGAAAAAATGGCGGCCGAGAAAAAAATCGACGTCGCGGTGCTTAATGCGGGAGTGGCAGGCCCGCGTGGTCAGGCGATCCGTGCGCCGGGCGGACTCGATTTCGATGCAGTGATGCATACCAATGTACGCGCGCCGATGCAGCTGATCCCGGCATTGTCGCCCGCGTTGATTGCTGCCGGTGGCAAGCTCGCTGTCCTGTCAAGCCGGATGGGATCGGTCTCGTCGATGTCGAATACGGCAAGCTGGCTGTACCGGGCGAGCAAGGCGGCGCTCAACGCTGCGTTGAAGACAGCAAGCATCGAGCTCGGGCCGCAGGGCGTGGTCTGCATAGCTTTTCACCCGGGCTGGGTGCGCACCGACATGGGCGGCGGCAGTGCAGACATCGACGTTCATGCCAGCGTCGCAGGAATGCGGCGCATCCTCGCCGCTGCCAATGATTCATCGAATGGAAAATTCATCAATTACAACGGCGAGCAGTTGTCGTGGTAGACGCCATTGAACGCCGCCTGATCTCATCGGGCTCTGCGTTCGAAGCGGTCGCGGGCTACAGCCGTGCCGTAGTCGACGGCGATTATGTGCACGTCTCCGGCACCACCGGATTCGACTACGCCGCGATGACGATCGATGAAGACATCGCACAGCAAACACATCAGTGCTTTCACAACGTTGGTGCGGCTCTAAGCCAGGCAGGCTGCACGCTCGACGACGTCGTGCGCGTGCGCTACTACCTCACCGATGTGAAGTCGTTCGAGCAACTCGCTCCGATCTTTGGTGAATATTTCGCACGGGCTCGCCCGGCGGCGACGGCGATCTTGTGCGGGCTGGTCGATTCCAGAATGAAGATAGAAATCGAAGTGACCGCAAGGTCGCGATCGCACCCTTGATCGAATGGAGAAGCAATGCCGGTAGCTGTGTTCGCGATGCTGGTGTTCGGAATTTGCAGCTGGCTTGCCGCGGGTGTGGTCGAAGCCTTGATGCGAAACTTTGCCAGCGAGGCCGGCGTGCCGACATGGATCTTCGTAATCGCGCCTGGCCTGTTCGCAATGTTGTTTGCATTGGTGCTGTACCGCAAGGCGTCGAGCAACATCACCGGCATCAAACAAGCGATAGCGCGGGCGTTGATGGTCGCTATTTTCACCTGGCTTGCGGTTGCGATCTACATCAGTTTGCTGTGGTGCCCCGCGTATCGGGCGTTGAGCTGCGCGCGCGACGTCGGACTGGTGACTGCGGTCGTAGGCGGCGGGCCCCTGTTGCTCGGCGCGTTGGTCGCCGGCACCCTCATCGGCGTCGTGTTGAAGCGGCGTGTTGACTGGTTGACATACCGCACTGGACGCAAAATCGCGGAATGAAAATGAAGGTCTGCATTTCGCCTTTTTGCAGGCATCAGCGACCTTCAGCGCAACCTGATCGCGCGCCACCGTAGATGAAAGCTACCGAACGATTCAGCGATCGAGCCGACGCGTATATGCGCGGCAGGCCGTCATATCCGCACGCGATTGTTGGACATCTGGAACAAGCTGGCGCGCTCGCAACGGGACATGCGATTGCCGATATCGGCGTCGGTACAGGGCTGTCGGCCGAGCCATTTTTGCGCCGGGGGTATACCGTCATCGGCGTCGAGCCGAACTCAAAGATGCGCGCGGCGGGCGATCAGCAATTGGGCCAACATGCTGGCTACCGCAGCGTTGCGGGTGGTGCCGAAGCGACGACTCTGCCGGACGACAGTGTCGACCTTGTCATCGCAGGTCAGGCGTTTCACTGGTTCGATGTGCTGCAGGCGGCCGACGAAGCGCGCCGGATTTTGCGGCCAAGTGGTTGGGCCGCCTTGATCTGGAACGATCGTCAATCGATCGGCAGCGCGTTTCTTGCTGGCTACGAGGCGCTGCTGCGCACGCACGGAGCCGATTACGCAAAGCTGATTCACCGGCACGTTGATGAAAAATCGATTGCCCAATTTTTCGCGCCGGCGCACGCCGCGGTCGCCACGTTCGACAATCCGCGCCTGCTTTCGCGCCATGACCTGCTCGCGCTCGCCGCGTCGGCTTCATATCTGCCGGCGCCGGGCGATCCGCGCCACGCGCCAATGCTGCTAGCGCTCAACACATTGTTCGATGCCCATGCGCAGAACGACAGCGTGCAGATGATGTATCGCACGCGCATGCATTACGCACGCATCAACTGACATCGAAATTAGCAAGGACCTGATGGCCGAGCCGATCGAATTCTATTTTGACTTTTCGTCACCGTACTCGTACATCGCATCCGAGCAGATCGATGCTTTGGCAGCAAAGTACGGCCGTACCGTCGAATACAAGCCGCTGTTGCTCGGCGCGGTGTTCAAGGCTTCGGGCGGCGCGCCGTTGACGGAACTTTACGGGCCGAAAGCGCAGTATGCGATACGCGACTTCGCGCGCTCGGCGCGCCACGCGGGTGTGCCGTACAGGCAGCCCAGCCGGTTTCCGATCGCCAGCATGGCGGCCAAGCGCTCGGTCGTGTGGCTGCAGCAGCATCGACCCGAGCGGACGGCTCCGTTCATTCACGCGGTATATCGAGCGTTTTTTGTCGACGACCGCGACATTTCAGATCCGGCCGTGGTTTCCGATATCGCGCGCGAGGTTGGTATCGATACCGCCGCGCTCACAGCGGGCATTCAGCAGCCGGAAATAAAGGATCGGCTCAGAGCGCAAGTGGAACAGGCGATTGAAGCAGGCTTTTTTGGCGCGCCGACGATCATCGTCGACGGCGAACTTTTTTGGGGCAACGATCGAATGCCGCAAATCGAACGCTGGCTTTCCGATGGGCCTTATTAGCGACATGCATGCTTGAAAGTCTTCAAACGTTCGACGCGACGCTGCTCTCGCGCATTCAGTTCGGCTTCACCATTACCTTTCACATTTTGTTTCCCGCACTGTCAATCGGCCTCGCCGGTTTTCTGGTGGTGCTGGAAGCTTTGTGGCTAAGAACCGGCGAGGAGCGCTATTGGCGACTGCTGCGTTTCTGGACGACGGTATTTGCACTCTCGTTCGGCATGGGCGTTGTGTCAGGCATCGTACTGGCGTATCAATTCGGCACCAACTGGAGCGGGCTGATGGCCAAAGCGGGCCAGATCCTGGGTCCGTTGTTGAGCTACGAGACGCTCACCGCATTTTTTCTCGAAGCCAGTTTTCTCGGAGTATTGCTGTTCGGATGGAAACGAGTATCACGCCGCACGCACTTCATCTCGACCGTCATGGTTGCGCTCGGCACGTGTATCTCGGCGTTTTGGATCATGGCGTCGAACAGCTGGATGCAGACACCCGCCGGCTTCACCGTGCGCGACGGCGTTTTCTATCCGGCCGACTGGTGGGCCATCATTTTCAATCCATCATTTTTAGTGCGCTATGCGCACATGTTGATGGCGGCGTATCTGGCGTCGGCCCTCGTGGTGGCCGGCGTCGCGGCCTGGTACCTGCTGAACAATCGTTTTGTGCCGCTGGCGCGGCCGATGCTGGCGCTGGCGTTCGTAATGATCGTGCCATTGGCGCCGTTGCAAGTGATCATCGGCGACATGGCAGGGCTAATTGTGCGCGACTATCAACCTGCAAAACTGGCGGCGATGGAAGCGCAATGGGAAACCGGTGTCATGCCGCTGCGGCTCTTTGCAATCCCGAATCAACAGGCTGCGCGCAATGACTTCGAGATCGGTATTCCGAAACTAGGCAGCCTGATCACGCAGCACTCGTTCGATGCACCGGTCAAAGGCTTGCGCGAATTTCCACCGGCGGAGCGGCCCAATGCCGCGATCATTTTTTGGACCTTTCGCGTGATGGTCGGCATCGGCTTCCTGATGCTCGCGATCGCATTGACTGCGTCAGTCCTGGCGATAAAAAAACGATTGTTCACGAGCCGATGGTTCCTGCGCGCGTTGACGTTCGCATCACCGCTGGGGTTCGTTGCGATCGTCGCGGGCTGGTACACCGCCGAGATCGGCCGCCAGCCCTATGTGATTTACGGCTTGCTACGCACAGCAGACGCGGTATCACCCGTGACGACGGGCGATGTCGCGCTTTCGCTTACGTCGTTCGTCATTTTCTACAGCGCCGTCTTTGGCGCCGGCTTCTGGTACCTGGCACGCACGATTCGCTCCGGCCCGGTTGAAGTCACGCTGCCCGCAGCGCCGGTGCTCGGCAACCGGCCGCTCGCCGGTATGTCGCCCGCCGCAGCGAAATGACTACGTGGATCGACGCCGATTGGCTGACGCTTTTCATGGCTGCGATGGTCGCGTTCGCGGTCGGCATGTATGTCGTGCTCGATGGCTTCGATCTCGGACTCGGAATTCTGTTCCCGTTTGCCGACGCTGATGACCAGCGTGATCAGATGATGAACTCGATCGCGCCATTTTGGGACGGCAACGAAACCTGGCTCGTTTTCGGCGGCGCCATTTTGCTATCTGCGTTCCCGCTTGCGTTCTCCATCATCCTGCCTGCGGTTTATTTGCCGATTACGCTGATGCTGCTTGGATTGATTCTGCGCGGTGTCGCGTTCGAGTTTCGCTTCAAGCACCACCCGCGCGTGCGAATCTGGGACATTGCGTTCGCCGCTGGTTCGATCATCGCCGCGTTTGCGCAAGGTGTAGTGCTGGGTGCATTCGTGCAGGGAATCGAAATACGCAGTGCACCGAGTTACCAGTACGGCGGCGGCCAGTGGGACTGGCTCACCGCATTTTCGATGATGACCGGAGTGGCGTTGCTGTGCGGCTATGCATTGCTCGGCAACACTTGGCTCTTCTGGCGCTCGTTCGGCACACTCCAGCAAAAAGCCAAAGCCTGGATGCCGGTGTTGCTGTCAGGGATGTTGGCCGCGATCGGCGCGATCAGTGTCTGGACGCCGCTGATGTCGCCCGCGATCGCGGCACGCTGGTTCGATTTTCCGAGAGCCTTCGCCTTCGCGCCGGTGCCGCTGCTAACGGTGGCCTGCGCCTGGGGTGCCTACCGCGCGCTGCAGAAAGCACCGAGCGCAGTACCGTTCATGCTGTGCATCGGACTGTTCTTTCTCGGCTACTCTGGACTGGCGATCAGCATCTTTCCCAGTCTGCCGCCGCCGTCGTTAACGCTGTTCGAAGCGGCAGCGTCGCGGCAATCGCAGCTCTTCCTGCTGCCCGGCCTGATCGTTCTCGTTCCACTGATTCTGATTCACACCTGGTTCAACTATCGAGTGTTCCACGTCAAGACCGACGAAGACAGCTACGGTCACTGAGCCGCGCTGGCCTTGGCCGCACGTACCAGCGCCGCCTTGATTCTTATTGGATCAGCTTCACGCAACACGCGCGACGACAGGCGCGCGGCATCCTTTGTCGACAGATCAAACAGCCGCTCCTTGATCGGCAGAATTTGCGCCGGATGCATCGAGTACTGGCGCAGACCCATGCCGAGCAAGAGCTCGGTCATTTCGAGCTCGCCTGCAAGCTCGCCACAAATCGACACCGGAACTTTCCCCTTGATGCAGTCTTTCAGTGTCCGCGAGATCAAGCCCAGCACGGCCGGGTGCAGATGGTCGTAGAGATGCGCAACGCTCGAATCCGCGCGGTCGATCGCGAGCGTGTACTGAATCAGATCGTTGGTGCCGATCGACATGAACTTGAGTCGTTTGATCAATTGCGGCACCGATAGCGCAGCCGCAGGCACCTCGACCATGCCGCCGATTTGCACGCGGCCGTCGAATTTTTGCTTGCGCTCACGCAGCTGCTGCTTCGCCTGCGCGACGAATGCCAGCGCTTGTTCCACCTCGTGTACGTGCGCCAGCATCGGCACCAGGATGCGCACCGTGCCTACTTCGGAAGCACGCAATATCGCTCGTAGCTGCGTGAGAAACAACTCGGGATACGCCAGGCAATAGCGAATTGCGCGCAACCCAAGCGCGGGATTTGATTCGGGGCGCGGCGCGCCCCGCCCCATGCCCAAACTCTCGCGCGCGGTCTCGTTCAACACTTTGTCCGCGCCAATATCGAGTGTGCGAATCACGACCGGCTTGCCCTTCATCGCGCGCGCGACTTTTGCGTATGCCTCGTACTGCTCGTTTTCGGTCGGCAGCTCATCGCGGTCCATGAACAAGAACTCGGAACGAAACAGCCCGATGCCGTCGGCGCCCGCCACGAGCGCGTCGCGCGCGTCTTCCGGCAATTCGATATTGGCTTGCAGCTCGATCGCGATGCCATCGCTGGTGCGCGCGATTCGGCCCCTAAGCTTGCGTAACTGCACGCGGTGCTCGCCCTCGTCGCGCATGCGCTGGCGGAAATCGGTGAGCTCGTCCTCGCTCGGATTGACGATGACCGCGTCCGAATCGGCGTCAATCACGACCAGATCGCCTTCTTCGATCACGCGGCGCGCACCCTCGGCGCCGACCACCGCGGGCAATCCGAGGCTGCGCGCGAGGATTGCGGTGTGCGACGTCGGGCCACCCAGCTCGGTAACAAACCCCGCGAGGTCGACATCGGCGCGGTCTTTCAAATGCAGCACGTCAGCCGGCGCAAGGTCCTGCGCAATCAATATCAGGCGGTCGCCTACTGCCAGTTTTCGGGTGATCGCCACCCGCGTCGGCCGGCCACCGGCCAGTGCGTTGACGACGCGTTCGACCACTTGCCGGACGTCGGTCGAGCGCCCGCGCAGATACTCGTCGTCGATCGCGTCGAATTGCTTGACCAGCAGCTCGAGCTGAATTGTCAGTGCCCATTCGGCGTTGATCAGCCGGCTACGAATCAAGTCGCGCGGCGCCTCAGCCAGAAGCGAATCGCCAAGAATGAGCCGATGCAAATCGAGAAAAGCGCGTACCTCGCTCGGTGCATTGGGCGCAATGTGAGATTTAAGCTCTTCGAGCTCCTCGTGGACCACGCTGAACGCACTCGTCAAGCGACCGATTTCGTGCAGCACATCGCGCCGCTCAATGGTGTACTGACGAACCTCGAGCTCGGAGGGCGCGAGCAAATGCGCGCGACCGATGGCAATGCCATGCGCGACACCGCTTCCGGCGAGTGATTCCCTGCGGCGCTCCACCGTTATTCCTATGCGTGCGCTTCGCCGAAGCCGGAATTGATCAACATTCCGATCGCGTCGACGGCCTGCTGTGCGTCGGCCCCTTCGGCATCCACCGTTACCGTCGACCCTGGCCCGGCCGCCAGCATCATCACACCCATGATCGATTTCGCGTTGACGCGCCGGCCGTTTTTCGCAATGAACACTTCGCTCGCGAAGCGACTCGCAACCTGCGTCAGCTGCGCCGATGGTCGAGCATGGAGTCCGAGCTGATTGGCAATAACGAAATCCCGGCTGATCATCGGGACGGTTCGATTTGCAGCATGCCCTGGCGACCACCGGCCAGCGCTTTTTCCGCTACCTCCGACAACGGCCCGCCGCGATAACAAACGGCCCGCAGCAACATCGGCAGATTGACGCCCGCGATAACCGCCACGCGCTCTGAATCGGCAAGTTGCGCGGCAACGTTGCCGGGCGTCGCTCCGAATGCGTCGGTCAGTATCAGAACGCCCTCGCCACGATCGATCTCACGTACAAGAGCGCGTGCGCGCGTGACCGTGTGCGCCAGTTCGACGCCAGCCTCGACATCCAGCGCGCGCAGCTCACGCCGCGTATTCGGCTCGCAGCTGTAAACGTGTTCGGCACATCGGCTGAGCGCGCTTGCCAGCGGTGCATGAGCGATAACCAAAATTCCGACCATGGGCCTAGACGCTCCTCTTGTACGCGACGGCTTCGCCGTCGCACGTGCACGCGTCGCGATTAATCAGGCGCGCCTCCTTCGGAGCGGCCGCGCGTACGCGCGCAGTACAAAGGCGAGGTAAGAGACTCACCGCGCTACGGCCCTCTCCAGTTCATCGATAAACATGCCGGCGACGTTGAAGCCGGCTTGTTCGGTGATCTCTACAAAGCACGTCGGGCTGGTGACGTTGATTTCGGTCAGGTGATCGCCGATCACGTCAAGCCCGAGTAGCAACAAACCGCGCGGCAACAATGCCTTGCCCACTGCGCGCGCGATCTCCTCATCAGTGGCTGACAGCGGCTGCGCGCGGCCGTTGCCACCGGCGGCCAGATTGCCGCGCGTTTCACCCGGCGCAGGAACACGGGCCAGGCAGTACGGCACTGGCACGCCACCGATCACCAACACGCGCTTGTCGCCGTCGCTGATCGCTGGAATGAACCTCTGCGCCATCGTTGTGCGCTGCCCATGATGCGTGACGGCTTCGAGAATAGAACCGGCATTCAGGTCACCAGGTTGCAATCGAAATACGCCGGCGCCGCCCATGCCGTCGATCGGCTTGACGATGATGTCGCCATGCTCGGCCCAAAACCTGCGAATTCCGAGGCTGCTGCGTGTCACGAGCGTCGGCGCGGCATATCGCGGAAACTCGAGCACAGCGAGTTTTTCGTTGTGGTCACGCAGCGCCTGCGGATCGTTGATCACGCGTGCGCCTTGTGCCGCCGCGCGCGACAGTAGCAAGGTCGCATTCAAGAACTCGACATCGAACGGCGGGTCCTTGCGCATCAGCACCGCGTCGTAACCTTTGAGCGGCTGGTCGTGCACTCCCTGGTCGATGTACCACGGGTCGGCTTGCTGAGTGATTTCGAGCTGATGCGACTGCATGCGCACCAGGCCGTCGCGACTGTCGAACCGCAGCTCAGCCGGCGTGCCGGCATGCACGATGTGTCCGCGCCGCGCCGCCTCGCGCATCATCGCGATCGTCGAGTCTTTGTATTCCTTCAGATCATCGAGCGGATCGACGATGAAGAGCAGCGTGAGCGACACGCCTTATCCTGCAATCGCCGCCGCGAGTGCCGCCGAAGGCGCAGGCATATCGAGCACTCGCGACGCGGTGCTTTCGAGCTCGATTGCAGCAGCCAGCAACGCGAGCCGCGCGATTACGCCGTACGAATAGAAACGGTTCGGCGCGCTGTCGCCGGCCTGGGCGCCGCAGTCGGGCAGGTTGCAGCTTTCGGAAAACGCCAGCGGCACGAAGTGCATGCCGGGCGCGTTCAGGTTCTGATCCGGCCCGCGATCGGTGTGAACGCGGTAAAACCCGCCGACAACGTAACGATCGATCATGTAGACCACCGGCTCGGCAGCGGCGCCATCGACATTCTCGCGCGTCGGCACGCCCTCCTGAATGATCACCTCGGTGACTTCAAGGCCTTCTTTGACGACCGCCATCTTGTTGCGTTGCTTGCGATTGAGCCCCCGCACTTCGGACGCATCACGCACCGTCATCACTCCCATGCCGTAAGTGCCGGCGTCGGCCTTGACAACGACGTACGGTGTATCGGTGATGCCGTGCTCGCGATATTTCTCGCGCATCCGCTCAAGCACGAAGTCCACATTGGTAGCCAGGCACTCTTCGCCGGAGCGCTCGTGAAAATTGACCTCGCCACAGCGCCCGAAGTAGGGATTGATGAACCACGGATCGATATCGAGCATCTGTGCGAACTCGTCGGCAATCTGGTCGTACGCAGCAAAATGGTTCGACTTGCGGCGCACCGCCCAGCCCGCCTGCAGTGGCGGCA
The DNA here is from genome assembly GCA_013695705.1 of Burkholderiaceae bacterium. Taxonomy (GTDB): domain Bacteria; phylum Pseudomonadota; class Gammaproteobacteria; order Burkholderiales; family Burkholderiaceae_F; genus JACCZX01. Next base: position 18,067 of record JACCZX010000268.1, read on the forward strand.
TCAGAATTTGATCGTCAAGCCCGCGCAGTATCGGCGGGATGCCCGCCGACAAATCGTTGTTCAGCAGAATCGCACAGGGGTGAAACCCATCAACCCCCAGGCTGCTGCCGCTGCGCACCAGCGGCTCGATCGTCAGCGCCTCGCCGTCGTCAAGCGCGATCTGCGTCGGCTCGATGACGTCCTCGGCCAATGAACCGAGGCGCACTTCGAGCCCGGTTTGACGGAGGATCCGAACCAGCCGCGCAACATTGGTCAAATAAAACTGATTGCGCGTATGGCGTTCCGGAATCAGCAGCACGTTGCGCGCCTCTGGACAGATCCGATCGATCGCGCTTTGCGCCGCCTGCACAGCGGCCGGCAACATCTGTTCGGACAGATTGTTGAACCCGCCTGGAAACAAATTCATGTCGACCGGCGCGAGCTTGTAGCCGGCGTTGCGCAGGTCGACTGAGCCATAGAACGGCGGCGTGTGGTCTTGCCACTGCAGGCGAAACCAGCGTTCGATTGCCGGCAGCGAATCCAAGATGCGCTGCTCGAGTTGCAGCAACGGGCCGGTTTGCGCAGTCAGCAGGTGAGGAACGGCTGGATCCGGCAATTTGCACTCGCTGGGTTAAAAACGCCGGCCAGTGTAACTCGCAGTTTTGACCTAGCTTGGTCTGCGCGGGTACTCGACCAGATCAGACGCCTTGCGCTCAAAGCGATCGCGGCGCGCAAGCAGGCGCTCTTGGCCCACCGAAATCAGTCGGTAGTGACGCAAGCCCGCCAGTCGGTCCTCTACCTCCTGGCAGTCCGCGTCGTTGTTAACCCAAAGCTTGCGATCGATGCGACGCATGTCGAAGGCGGCCGAAAAGCTGCGCAAAGTCTTGTGTCCGCGTCGATCGCTGTACTCGTGGAAATAAGACAGCGCGAGTTCGCGCAGGCTGCGGTATACGGGATCGCGATAGCGCAGCGACGCGCCGTTGGTCTTCGAGATCGCACCCCAGTGGATTCCGCGGCGGACGAGCGCCACTACGTGCGGGTAATCGCTCAACGCACAGTCCAGATGCATGACAAGCGGCGGCTCGCCATGCACCCACAAAGCGCATGCTGCCAGCATCGCGCCCTCGATACAGTGCGCGCGGCGGCGGCGCAACACGGTGCGCACGGAGTGGATCGTCTCGCCGTCGATCTCGTGATTAATCGGGATCGCATTCAGGAACTTCTGGATCTTCTGCGGCGTGGACAGCCGCTGCAGTCGCGCGAACTCCGCAGCGGTCAACGCCAGATCCTCGCGCCGGGCAAATCGGCGTAATGCCGTGCGATTCAAACTTTAATCACGCGTTAATAGGATTCGACAACGCCCGAACAGAATGCGGCGGCAGTTTAACTTCACTTCGACCTGAGTCGCAGTGCGTGCTTCGCACACAGCCATCGGGCGCGGCCGATCATCCGCAGCGACTCTTGCCCGCAAAAAAAAGGGCACCTAGATGAGGTGCCCGAAAGTCCGCCTGTACGTTTGGTACGTGGACCGCGTAATGGGTCCGGCGAGCTAGGGAGACACAACTCTGTCCAGCTCGTGCGAGCTCAACTCGCGCGAGCCCTTACATCTTGTAGGCCGATTCTCCGTGATACGTCGTATCGAGCCCTTCGCGCTCTTCCTCTTCGTTGACTCGCACGCCAACAACCGTTTTGACGATCATCAGCGCCACGAAGGAAACGATTCCCGACACCACTACTGCAGTGAGCACCGCCTGGAACTGAATCCACACTTGCGCGCCAACTCCCGGAAAGTCGGCCGCGTCGCCGCACTTGTTGGTGATGTAGTTGCAGATGCCGAGGCCGCCGAGCGAAGGCGAAGCGAACACGCCGGTCAGTAACGCGCCGGTGATGCCGCCGATGCCGTGTACGCCGAACACATCGAGGGCATCATCTGCGCCAAGCATTTTCTTCAGGCTGCTGACACCCCAGAAGCACGCGCCACCGGCCACCGCGCCGATGATCACGCCGCCGATCAGGCCGACGAAGCCGCACGCTGGCGTGATCGCCACCAGTCCGGCCACTGCGCCCGACGCGCCGCCCAACATCGACGGCTTGCCTTTGATCATCCACTCGGCAAACGTCCATGTGAGCACCGCGGCCGCCGTTGCGAACAGCGTGTTGGCAAACGCCATTGCCGCGACGCCATTGGCTTCCAGGTTGGAGCCGGCGTTGAATCCGAACCAGCCGACCCAGAGCAACGCTGCACCGACCATTGTCAAGGTCAGGTTATGTGGTGCCATCGACTCGCGGCCGTAGCCGATGCGCTTGCCGAGCACATAAGCAGCGACCAACCCGGCGATGCCCGCATTGATGTGCACGACGGTACCGCCGGCGAAGTCGAGCGCACCCTTGGCCCACAGCCACCCGGCGGCCTCGCCAACCGATGCTTGCGTAGCCGCGTCCCTGATTGCGTCGGGTCCGTCCCAGTACCACACCATGTGCGCCATCGGCAGGTAGCTGAACGTAAACCACAGCGCCATGAATAGCAGCACCGCGGAGAACTTCATCCGCTCCGCATACGCGCCAACAATCAGCGCGCACGTAATCGCCGCAAATGTGCATTGGAACGCGACAAACATCAGCTCGGGGATGTAGGTGTCTTTGCTGAACGTGGCCGCGGCAGACTCCGGCGTAACACCTGACAGGAACATCTTCGACAGTCCACCGATGAACGGCGAGCCGCCCGTGAACGCCAGCGAGTAGCCGTAGACCATCCACAGAATCGAGATCAGTGCGAAGGTAACGAACACCTGCATCAACACCGACAGCATGTTTTTCGAGCGCACCAGGCCACCGTAGAACAATGCGAGCCCCGGGATGGTCATCAGAATGACCATCATCGTCGCCGCGTACATGAACGCGGTGTCGCCTTTGTTGATGTTGGGCGGCTTGGGCGCATCGGCGGGGGCGGCAGGAGCTGCCGGCGTTGCCACCGGTGCGGGCGCTTGCGCAACCGCAGCTGCCGGCGCAGCGGCTTCGACCTTCGCCGGCGCGGCAGCTGCCGCCGCGTCCGCTTTGGCCGCTTCACCGGGTTTCGGATTCTCGTATTGCGCGCTTGCGGGCGACAGCGATCCGATCGAAAGCGCTCCTGCGGCGAGGAGCATGACCATCAGTTTCTTCATCGTCATCCTCATCGTGTTAGAGCGCATCCTTGCCGGTTTCGCCGGTTCGGATGCGAACCACATGCTCCAGATCGAATACAAACACTTTCCCGTCGCCGATCTTGCCAGTGCGCGCCGATCCCTCGATCGCTTCGATCGCGCGCTCGACGATGTCCTCGGACACCGCAGCTTCAATCTTTACCTTCGGCAGAAAATCGACGACGTACTCCGCGCCCCGGTACAGCTCGGTATGCCCTTTCTGGCGTCCAAATCCCTTGACCTCGGTGACCGTGATGCCTTGCACGCCAACGGCGGACAACGCTTCACGCACCTCGTCAAGCTTGAACGGCTTGATAACGGCCGTGATCAGTTTCATCGACGATCACCCCTAAAATGTTTTCGACAGCGAGAACACGCCGCGCGTCTTGCCGCCACCCTCGGACAGATCCCCGACGGTGAAGAGATTCTTCTCGTTGGTGCCCACCAGCGACGCGCCGACGATCCAGCCTGAGCCCGCGATATCGTAGTTGACGCCCAGCCGGTAGTCGATCACATCGTTCTCGATCAGTCCGAGCCGCCTGGCGTTCTCGATCTTCTGATACCCGACATGACCCACGACTGACCAGCCCCCGTCAAACGGCAGCGTGACGGTCAGATCGACATACTGCGAACCCTTGGTGTCAATGCTGCCGGCAAAGGTGCCCGCCGGAAACGCGTCGCTGTGCAAACCGAAAAAATCGGTGAACGAATAGAAGTATTTAAGCGACGCCGGGCCGTAGCTGGCGCCGATGTAAGCCTCGAAGTTTTTGGCGTCGACTCCGGGCGAGAACTTGTTAGTGCCGGGGTAGTAGTAATAGATCAGGCCGACATCGATGCCGAAATCGCCGAAAGTGGTTTTGTAGCCGCCATAGAAATCCATTTCGAGCGAAGCGCCGTTGTATAGCAGCTGCTCAACGTTGGAATTCCAGTTACCGAGGTAAAAGCCCGACTGATGCGCGAAGTCGAAGCCCCCTTGAAACGCCGGCTTGTAATCGGTCTGCGTGAATCCGCGGAACCGGTAGTCACTGAACAAATTAGCATTGCCCGTAATAGTGAAGGCAGGCTCGGGCTTCGCCGTCTGAGCGGAGACACACGGCGCAAGGCCCACTCCGATCGCAATGGCGCAAGCCAGCAGCGCTTTCCTCATTTTGTTTTCCTTTAAGTTTGAACGTTGACTGCTCAGACCAGCGAAGACCTTCAACGCAACATGCATGCCATTGATTGGAACGGGAAAATGCGCGCTTGCGGTGCAATTGAAGGTGCTGGACGAGAGATTCGCACGCGCGCAGTGCGTGCGTGCACGGACGCAGGGCGTGGGCGCAAACCGCTGCCAATGGGCTAAATTCGCACCATGGACAAAGTTTCGTTTCTTGATGATCTGCAAGATCGACTGGCAGCGGTGATGCGCAATACGCCCGCCGCGGACGTGCAGAAGAATTTGAAAGCGCTGCTATCGCAGCAGTTTGCGCGGCTCGAACTCGTCACCCGCGAAGAGTTCGACACGCAAACGAAAGTGCTGGCAAAAACGCGCGCGAAGCTGGAAGCGCTAGAGCGAAGACTGACCGAGCTCGAAAGCAGTAAAGGTTAGGCAGTCGCTCCGCAGGTTAGGCAGTCGCTCCGCGCGTTAGGCAGTCGCTCCGCTCGTTAGGGAGCCGCGCTTCAGGCAGCCGATGGCTCGGCCATTGCCCGCGTACGCGCAATCGCGATGATCTTTGCCGCGGTAGGCAATTGAAGTTCAGAAAGTTCTGCTTCCATCGTGGTGCGATCGATCAACCGCACGTGGCGGCGCTTGGCAACTTCCTTGGCGGCGCGCTCGTAGCCTGCTTCGGCGATTACCGCCACTCGCATCATGCCAATCTCGCGCGCCTGTTCGACCAACGCCGTAATGCGGTCCGCCGAGATCCGATCGGTCTGCACCACGAATGCATATGCGCGCGCAGCATCCTGGCGATGCCGCAGCACCAGTTCGATTGGCCATACCGCGGGCGACGCCGGCGATCCACGATAACCGCGTGCTTCATACCAGGCGAGCACCAGCTCGCGCAGCGGCACGCCGGGTGAAATCAAGCCGGGTTTGCGTTCAGCTGTCGGTTCGATCGAGCGCGCAGCGTTACGTGCGGCGTGTGGCCGCGTCTGCGGCGCAGGATCGTGCACCATGATCTGTGAGATCAGGTCTTCAATCGGATCCAACCCTGCGGCGGCCTGCTCGGCCGGTGTCCGTGAGTGCGAGCCGCTAAGCGAATCCTTGCGCTTGCCCTGACCGGGCGTTTTCGTTGATCCGTACTCGATCGGCGGCAGTTCACGCGCCTTTTCTGCGCCGCTGCGAGCCGCTGCCGCATGACGCGCCGCCGCCGCCGCTTTTTCCGACGGATCGTCCTCGAGCAGACGTCCCAGGATCCTGGGCTTAACCTGTTCTTCGGCTGCATTCACCTTGTCTTCGTCGCTCTGCCCACCCGCCAGCATCAACGCCATTGCGCTTTGTTCGCGCCTGGCCGATTGCTCGCGAATCGCTTGCGCGCGCCGCTGTGCCCAGACGTAAAGTCCGGTGAGCGTTACGAACACAACGATGCCAAGAAAGAATGTCGACACGGGTTGGTGCAAAAGCCGAAAGGTCGAGACGAGACTGTATCGTGCCACGGTGCGCGCGGCCATCCCGTTCGAATATCAGGCCAAACGGGTCATTTTTCCTTCGTCCGATCGATCTAGCAAAGGTCCGGCGCCCGTGTCAGAACGACGGTGCATCGCGCAATCGGTCTAGACCCCTGTCGGCAGGGGCTGACCACGCCGATAGAATCGCGCGCCATGACTGCCTTCGCTTCCCGAACACGCTCACTGAAACACGCCCTGATGAGCCTCGTGCAATGACGCTCGCCGTTGTCCGCAGTCGCGGCTTGGCGGGAATGTCGGCACCCGAAGTCACGGTCGAAGTTCATCTGGCTAACGGGCTGCCGGCGTTTACGCTGGTCGGTTTGCCCGACACCGAAGTGCGCGAAGCGCGCGAGCGTGTGCGCGCCGCGCTGCAAAACAGCCGCTTTGATTTTCCGATGCGGCGCATCACGGTCAATCTCGCCCCGGCCGATCTGCCGAAAGAATCCGGCCGCTTCGATCTGCCAATTGCACTCGGCATCCTGGCCGCAACCGGTCAGCTCCCGGCGCGCGTTCTCGACCGTTACGAATTTGCCGGCGAGCTTTCACTCTCGGGCGAACTGAGGCCGGTGCGCGGCACGTTGGCGATGGCGTATGCGGTCACCGTTGGCGCCGCGGCTGAAAAAACCGCTGTTGACAAGAGCACCATGCGCGGTTTCGTGGTGCCATTTGAGAGTGCCGATGAGGCAGCCTTGGTTGGCCAGGTGCCGATTTATCCGGCAAAAACATTGCTGCAGGTGGTCGAGCATTTGCGCGCCGATGCAGGTGAAGAGGGCGCGGAGCGCATCGAGGTGCACCAGGCTATGGTGCGCCTGACGCCGCCGACTTACCCCGACATGTTCGATGTAAAAGGACAACTGGCGGCGCGTCGCGCACTCGAAATTGCCGCGGCCGGCGGTCACAGCGCATTGTTGGTCGGACCGCCGGGCACCGGCAAGACGATGCTAGCCCAGCGGTTCGCCGGCATCCTGCCGCCGATGACAACCGACGAGGCACTCGAGTCGGCCGCAGTTTTGTCACTTGCCGGCCAGTTCGCGACGCAACGTTGGGCAACTCGCATTTATCGCTCACCGCACCACACCGCGAGTGCGGTGGCGCTGGTCGGCGGCGGCAATCCACCGATGCCGGGAGAAATTTCGCTGGCGCACCACGGCGTGTTGTTTCTCGACGAGCTGCCCGAGTTTGAGCGGCGCGTGCTCGAAGCACTGCGGCAGCCGCTCGAATCGGGTCGCATCACCGTGTCGCGTGCCGCGCGGCAAGTCGAGTATCCAGCCAAGTTTCAATTGCTTGCGGCTATGAATCCGTGCCCGTGCGGTTACTTCGGCCACAAAACGATCGAGTGTCGCTGCACGCCGGACCTGGTGGCGCGCTATCAAGACCGCATCTCGGGTCCTTTGCTCGACCGCATCGACATGCGAGTCGAAGTGTCGTCGTTTACCGAAGAGGAAATCACGACGATGAATGACGGCGAGCCCACGCGCTATGTTGCCGAGCGCGTGCGCAAGGCCTACAACAAAGCGCTTGCGCGGCAAGGCAAACTAAACGATCACTTGCAACCCGCGGAGATCGATCAGTTTTGCCCGGCTGACGGCGCCGTCAAGCAGCTGCTGCACGCCGCCGCGGTGCGCCTCGGCTGGTCGATGCGCGCATATCACCGCGTACTTAAGGTGTCGCGCACCGTTGCCGATCTCGCCGGCGCGAGCGAACTCGCTACTTCACACGTCGCGGAGGCTATTCAGTACCGGCGTTCGCTGCGCGAAGTTTGATCACCGTCAACTGGATCCCGGTCTTCGCTGCGCGAAACTGGGATGACGCATTCGTGGCCGATCGCTGCGAGGCTTCGCCTCTAGCTCTCGGACGAATGCGTCACTTGTTAACCGGCATCGCAAACTCCGGTCCTTTGCTCGCAGCCGCGTCGGGCCACCGCTGCATCACCGACTTGTAGCGCGTGTAGAAGCGCACGCCCTCTTCGCCGTACGCGTGGTGATCGCCGAACATCGAGCGCTTCCAGCCGCCGAATGAATGGAACGCCATCGGCACCGGAATCGGCACGTTAATACCGACCATGCCGGCCTGCACGTTGCGCGCGAATTCGCGCGCGGTGCCGCCATCTGCCGTGTAACAGGCCACGCCGTTGCCGTACTCGTGCGAGTTGACGAGATCGAGAGCGCCCGCGAGATCAGGCACACGCACCATGCACAGCACCGGCCCGAAGATCTCTTCGCGATAAATTCGCATCGCCGGTTCGACGCGGTCGAATAACGTCGCGCCGACGAAGAACCCAGCCTGGCTTGCCGTTTCGTGCGTGCGGCCGTCGCAGACGATTCGCGCGCCCTCCGCGACGCCGGTCTCGATGTAGCCAAGGACTTTCTCGCGATGCGCGGCGGTTACCAGCGGCCCGATGTCGGCCTTCGAGTCCATCCCCTCCGCAATCCTCAAAGTTCCGATTCGCGACTTCACTTTTTCGATCAACTGATCGGCCACGCCGCCGACGGCGACGCACACCGAAATCGCCATGCAGCGTTCACCGGCCGATCCGTACGCGGCTCCGACCAGAGCATCGGCCGCATGATCCAGATCGGCGTCGGGCATCACGACCATGTGATTCTTGGCACCGCCGAGCGCCTGCACGCGCTTGCCATGCCGCGTACCTTCAGATTGGATGTACTGCGCAATCGGCGTCGAACCGACGAAGCTGACCGCGGCGATGCCGGCGTGCGCAAGAATTGCGTCGACCGCTTCCTTGTCACCTTGCACGACGTTGAATGCGCCATCGGGAAGGCCGGCCTGCTGCAGCAGTTCAGCCAGCAACAACGATGCCGATGGATCGCGTTCCGAAGGCTTCAGCACGAACGTGTTGCCACACACCAGCGCCAGCGGAAACATCCACATCGGCACCATCACCGGAAAATTGAACGGAGTAATTCCGGCCACCACGCCGAGCGGCTGGCGCAGCGAAAAGTTGTCGATGCCGCCGCCGATGTTGTCCGAGAACTGAGTCTTCAGCAGTTGCGGTCCACCGCACGCAAATTCGACGATCTCGATGCCGCGCTGCACTTCGCCTTTCGCATCGCTGAACACCTTGCCGTGCTCGTGCGTGATGATCGCAGCGAGTGCGTCGTGATTGCGCTCCAGCAATTCCTTGAAGCGGAACATCACACGCGCGCGATTCAGCGGCGAGGTTTCGCTCCATGCGGGTAGCGCTGCACGCGCAGCGGTGACCGCGGCGTCGACCGTGGCAGCGTCCGCGAACCGCACCGATCCGGTGACATCACCCGTGGCCGGGTTGAACACCTCGCCGGTTCGGGACGCAGCCCCACGGGCGCGAGCACCGGCGATCCAGTGCGTGATATCGGCAAGCGTTGCTTCAGTTTTTCCCATGCCGCTATTTTGCGCCTACCAGGTGCCCAAGGTAATCACGCGCTCCGGCCACTTCGATCAGATCGCCGAAAGTTGCATGTCGCGTCACATGGCCACGCTCCACGAACACGAAGCTCTCGGCAATTTCGCGCAGCAGCTCGAGCTGCCATGGCTCTTGCGGGTGCAGGCAAACGAACAGCAGACGGTCGCGGCGCCGCAGGTTTTCGAAAAAGCGCAGCATGAAGCCGATGTATCCGTCCTGCGTGTTCAACTGCGGCTCATCGAACAGGTGCACTAACGC